>JAFTFP010000095.1 GCA_017449485.1 Lachnospiraceae bacterium | reverse complement strand
CTGCAGACGGGCGTTCTTCTCCTGCGCTTCCTGAAAGCGCTTCGCGCTCTCCTGCAATTTCTCATCAGCTTCCCGCTTCTGGTCGATCATGACCTCAAGCAGTTCTCTTCTTCCCAGTTTTCTCAATTCCATATCTGTCACAGTGTACTCCTCTCTGCCGGCGGGCCGGCGCCAGAGCGAAATGATTTAATTTATCTTTTTTATTTTATGCCCTGCCGAATAAAACTACAAGAGGATCAGTTTCCGGCCATTTCGGCTTTGGCCCGCAGCTCGTCGAGTTCGCTGTAGATTGCGTCGTTCAGCACGCGGATATAGGTGCCGCGCATGCCGGAGGAGCGGGATTCCAGTACGCCCGCGGACTCGAGCTTGCGGAGTGCGTTGACGATGACCGAGCGGGTGATGCCGGCGCGGTCTGCAATCTTGCTGGCAATGAGAATGCCCTCGGTGCCGCCCAGCTCGTCAAAAATATGGATGATCGCTTCGATCTCCGAGTAGCTTAAGGTGTTGACGGCGGATTTTACGACGTCCATACGGCGACGCTCCTCCGCGGACTCCTCGTTCTCCGCGCGCAGGATTTCCAGGCTGACGACGGTGGTTCCGTATTCTGCCAGAATGATGTCGTCCACGTCAAAATCCCGGTTGTCCGCGTAGATAAACACGGTGCCGAGGCGCTCGCCGGACACCTGCACCGGCACGACGATGGAATTCATGACCATGTCGTTGTCCGATTCAAAGCCCAGATTCAGGAGCGAGATGTTGGCGTTGGTCGACAGGATATTGCGGAAGCGCTCGTTCAGGTCTTTGTCGATAATGGTTCCGACCTCATGCTGAATGTTTTCCGTGATTTCCGGCACGCGCTCGCAGCGGCCGCATCCCAGTACCTTTCCCTTGCGGGACAGGACAAAGACAGAGGCTTCCATGACGTCGCTCATGACGTCGCAGATGTCGCTGAAGACGACCTTACCTTCATTATTCTGATAGAGAAGCTTCTGGATCTTCCGGATTTTGTCCAGAAGCCGCACATTGTTGATTTTCCGATCTTTCTCTTCGCGTTCCATTTTATTATCCTTTTTATCTATTTAATTCTGCTCCTTCTTCGCGTCCATCTGGTAGCCGCAGGCTTCGTCGGCGCAGACCAGCTTACTGCCCTTCTCGAGCATGAGTCCGCCGCAGCGCGGGCACTTCTGATCGGAGGGGCGCTGCCACACCATGAAGTCGCACTCCGGGTTGCCGAGGCACCCGTAGTAGCGGCGGCCCTTCGTCGTCTTCTTGATGACGATGTCCTTGCCGCACTTGGGGCAGGCTACGCCGATTTTTTCAAAATAAGGCTTGGTGTTGCGGCATTCCGGAAATCCGGGGCATGCGAGGAATTTGCCGTACTGGCCATATTTATAGACCATGCGGCGGCCGCATTTGTCGCAGATTTCGTCGCTCTCTTCGTCGGCGATGCTGACCTTCTCCTGTTCCTTTTCGGCGGCCTTCACGGCTTCATCCAGATCGGGATAGAAGTTCTCGATGACGGTCTTCCATTTCACGGTGCCATCGGCAATGCCGTCGAGCAGTGTCTCAAGGTTCGCGGTGAAGGCGGGGTCAACAATGGTCGCAAAGGACTGCTTCATGATGTTGTTGACGGCCTCGCCGAGCTCGGTCATGTACAGGTTCTTCTGTTCCTTGACGATGTAGCGTCTTGCCAGGATGGTGGAGATCGTCGGCGCATAGGTCGACGGTCTACCGATGCCCTGCTCTTCCAGTGCGCGCACCAGGCTTGCTTCCGTGTAGTGCGGCGCGGGCTGTGTGAAGTGCTGCTTCTTTTCAAACTGAATCAGCGAGATCTTCGTATCTTCCGTAATGCCCTTGGAGAGGCCGACGGCCTTTTCTTCGTCTTCCGGATTGTACACGGAAAGGAAGCCCTGGAAGGTAATCCGGGAGAACGTCGCAGTGAACAGATGACGGCCTGCGGTGATGCGGACCTGAGTCTGTTCGTAGCGTGCGCTGGCCATGCGGCTTGCTGTGAAGCGCTTCCAGATCAGCTGATACAGGCGGTAGCTGTCGCGGTCGAGGCTGTCCTTGATGCTCTCCGGCGTCCGCGTAATATCTGTCGGACGGATCGCCTCGTGCGCGTCCTGAACATTGCGCTGGGCGTCGGAATCATCCGAGCCATTTTTCTTACCGCTCCGCACAGCGTCCTGTGCGAGATATTCCTCACCGAATTCTTTTCTGATATATTCCGCAGAAGCAGCCAGTGCTTCATCTGAAATACGTGTAGAGTCGGTACGCAGGTAGGTGATAACACCGACACTGCCCTGTCCCTTGATGTCCACGCCTTCGTACAGTTGCTGTGCGATCCGCATGGTCTTGGAGGTCGGGAAGTTGAGGACTTTGCTGGCTTCCTGCTGCAGTGTGGAGGTGGTAAACGGAAGCGGAGCCTTGCGCTCGCGCTCGCTCCGGCGGATCTCGCTGATCGCGAAAGCAGCGTTCTCCAGCTCCTTGCAGATGGCGTCGACCTGCTCGCCTGTCTTTAAGTCAACCTTCTCGGCCTTGTCAGATTTTGCCCCGTTATTCGCGCCGTTTCCGACGGTTCCAAAGTAATGGGCGGTGAGGGGTTTCTTCTCACCCTCCGCCTTCAGGTCCACGTCCAGCGTCCAGTACTCTTCCGGGATGAAGGAATTGATCTCGTCCTCGCGGTCGCCGATCATGCGCAGCGCTACGGACTGCACGCGTCCTGCGGACAAGCCGCGCTTAACCTTGGCCCACAGCAGCGGAGAAATCCGGTAGCCCACCATGCGGTCCAGGATGCGGCGTGTCTGCTGCGCATCCACGAGGCTGGTGTTGATCTCGCGGGGGTGCTTGATGGCTTCCGTGACCGCGCTCTTGGTGATCTCGTTGAAGGTGATCCGGAAGACCTTGTGCTGCTGGACCATCTCCTGCAGACCCAGTGCAGTGATCAGGTGCCACGAAATGGCTTCGCCTTCGCGGTCAGGGTCCGTTGCGAGATAGACTTTGTCGGCCTTCTTCACCAGCTTGCGCAGGGACGCAAGCAGCTCACCCTTTCCGCGGATGGTAATAAATTTCGGTTCATAGTCATGCTCCACATCGATGCCGAGCTGACTCTTGGGCAGGTCGCGCACATGGCCCATGCTGGCCGCGACCTCGTACTTAGAGCCCAGGAATTTCTTGATCGTCTTCACCTTGGCAGGTGACTCAACAATGACCAGCGATTTTCCCATTTACTTAGTTTCTCCTCGTGTTTCTCGTCTTCTTGCGCGGGGTTTCTCCCGGGGCAGGATTCATCTTGCTCAGGAACCTGTGCTTGTACAGAATTTCTTCATAATGTCTTCATATATAGGCATATAAAGAGTGTGCCGGAGGATACCTTTTCAGGCAGTTTCCTGCGGCAACTATCAAATATACACAAAGAACTGTAATTTAGCAAGGGGTAATTGTCAGAAAATTAGAATTATCTATTCAAAATGAATAACTTATTTGGCTTGATGTGCGTGGGATAGAGACATTGTGAGGTGTAATGAAAGGTACGTAATCTGATTTGTATTGTATTTTATAGAATTCTTTCCGTATCAATACACATTCAGCAAGCATGAAAGCGTACATTATTCCCGACTTGTATTGTATTTCAGCGTATTCTTCCCTGATCACTGCACTCGCAGTCGGTGTTGTTGGCGGAATTGTATTGTCATTTCTGCGTTCTTTTTAGTTGCACTCCCTGCGCAGCATACGCGCTGGGATGAATTGTATTGCATTTCGGCAGCTCCTTTCCTATTCAACTCACACTTAGATTGCGCGGCGGGATGAATTGTATTGCATTCGAGGAGTTTCTTTTCCCTTCAACGCATGCTTGGCTTGTGCGGCAGGCGGAGCTGTATTGCATTCCGGTAGTCTACTGCCAATTCACTACTTACTAGCTTCGTTTACCGCTTATTCCATATTTTTCATACAATCTTCTTCTATCTTCGGGTGTCCCCTGCAGTGCTTCCATGTATTCTGCTGATCCCGGCGTCAGCTTCAGGATCAGATCTGCCAGCATATCTTCTCCTCTTGAAATTCCTTCTGCCAGGCCTTCCTGGCGGCCTTCCTGAAGTCCCTCCTGCCGGCCTTCCTGGCGGCCTTCCTGAAGTCCCTCCTGCCGGCCTTCTTCAATTAATTCTTTAATTGCAGTACACATATCTATCTGTCCTCCTTCCGCTGATTCAATCGAGATGCTCGCAGAAGTATATGCGTTAATTATTTCGACAGAGCTGATATCAACATGTTTGTATCGCTCTTTCATATTGATTATATCACTGATCGTTTTTCTGTCTTCTGAATAATGAATGAATTCGAGAACCAGTCCAAGCTCAGAAGAAAACTTTTCATAGTCATCCACATCCGAAGGCGTAATCAGATTCAATTTGTAGTCATTTACATATTTCTGTGTTTCCGGATCAAGATAATCAAACATTTCATGCAATGATCTGGGTGCATCCCATCGTTCTTTACTGAAGCAGATGCAGAGCGTAATGACCGGGATAAGGTGGTCTTGTCTGGTAAAGCCTGAAAGGAATTCAGCGCTCGATTTTGTGTCAGCGGATTCCCGATGTTTCTTTCGAGTATTCTCAACCTGTGCGGCATAGTTCAATGCGTCATAGAGATAGTCTTTCACTGGCATTGCATAATGTACTTCAGATTGTCCTTCTATTCCCAGCAAAACCAGGGTTGCCGTTTTACTATGTCTGATTGTACACAGTTTCAGAATATCGCGTATCTTCTGATCTGTTATGGTTCTGCCGAGCTTACGGATTACGGTCATTTCTGTCGGATCTTGTTCTCTCAGTTCCCTGGGATCAATGACCTGTCTTCCGTTGTACATCAGATAGTTGAAGGCATCGGCAAATATTTCATTCTGTGAAAGATAGTTTCTGGTCAATATATCAAGTTTTCCCATATCTGCGTTCTCCTGTTGTCAGGTGATAGCCCCATTAACGGAGCCATGCTAAGAATCTGTTAGCAAATATCTGTTCATTCACATCAGGTATGAGCTAATTCGATGTTCAT
>JAFTFP010000094.1 GCA_017449485.1 Lachnospiraceae bacterium | reverse complement strand
TTCCAGTAAACGGAGAATGCAGGGATACAATGTTCTGTTCCCCATCGGCTTTGATGCGTTCGGACTGCCGACCGAGAACTATGCAGTCAAGACGAATACACATCCCCGGATTATCACCGATAAGAATATTGAGAAATTCTCCATGCAGCTGCGCAAGGTCGGTTTCTCCTTCGACTGGGACCGCACCGTCGACACAACGGATGACAAGTATTATCACTGGACACAGTGGATCTTCCTGAAGCTGTTCGAAAAGGGCCTGGTATTCCGCAATAAGGCCCTGGTTAATTACTGCCCGCACTGCAAGGTCGTCCTTTCCAATGAAGATTCCCAGGGCGGAAAATGCGATATCTGTCACAGTGATGTCGTACAGCTCTCGAAGGATGTCTGGTATCTGCGGATCACGGATTACGCTGAAAAGCTTCTGCAGGGGCTGGATACCGTTGATTATCCTGAAAACATCAAACAGCAGGAAGTCAACTGGATCGGCAAATCCACCGGCGCTTTTGTCAATTTCCCTGTCGCTGGGAAGGAAGACAGCATTGAGATCTATACGACCCGCCCGGATACCCTGTTCGGCGTGACATTCATGGTCATGGCACCGGAACATCCGATGATCGACCGGTATGCTTCTGACATCACTAACATGGATGCGATTCTGGCTTACCGCGAGGAATGTGCGAGAAAGACGGAGTTTGAGCGCACGCAGCTTGTCAAGGATAAGACCGGCCTGAAGATTGAAGGCCTGAAGGCTGTGAATCCGGTCACAGGCAAGGAGGTTCCGATCTTTGTGGCGGATTACGTCATGATGGGCTATGGAACAGGTGCCATCATGGCCGTGCCTGCGCATGACCAGAGAGACTGGGATTTCGCGCATGCGTTCTCCATTCCGATCGTTCAGGTCATCGAAGGCGGCGACATTGAGAAGGAAGCGTATACCGGCGACGGCCAGATGATTAACTCGGACTTCCTGAACGGTTATGACAACAAGAAGGATTCCATCGCCCGCATGATCGAAGTGCTTGAAGAGCGCGGCATCGGACATAAGGGCATTCAGTATAAGATGAAGGACTGGGCCTTCAACCGCCAGCGTTACTGGGGTGAGCCTATTCCGCTGATTCACTGCCCGAACTGTGGTGTTGTGGCGGTCCCTTACGAAGAGCTGCCGCTGCGCCTGCCGGATGTGGAAGATTTTGAACCGGGCACCGACGGAAAGAGCCCGCTGGCCAGAATCGACAGCTTTGTCAACTGCACCTGCCCGAAGTGCAAGGGCCCCGCGAAGCGTGAGACGGATACCATGCCCCAGTGGGCAGGTTCATCCTGGTATTTCCTTCGTTACTGCGATGCGCACAACGATCATGCCTTTGCGGATCCAAAGAAGCTCGCCTACTGGATGCCGGTAGACTGGTATAACGGCGGTATGGAGCACGTGACCAGACACCTTCTTTACTCCAGATTCTGGCATCAGTTCCTCTATGACATCGGTGAGGTTCCCTGTCCGGAGCCGTACGCGAAGCGCTCTGCACAGGGCATGATTCTGGGCGCCGACGGCGAGAAGATGAGCAAGTCCAGGGGCAACGTTGTGGATCCGCTGGATATTGTCGAAGCTTATGGCGCCGACACACTGCGGACCTATGTCATGTTTATGGGTGATTACGGCAGTGCCGCGCCCTGGAACGATGCTTCTGTGCGCGGCGTCAAGCGTTTCCTGGACCGCGTGGCGGGACTTACGGATCTGATGTGCGAGGCACCGGTGGAAGAGCTGGAGACCGGCATTCACAAGGCAATCAAGAAAGTCGGCTCCGATATCGAAGATCAGAAGTTCAACACAGCCATTGCCTGCCTGATGACCCTGATCAATGATATCTACAAGGTTGGAAAGATTGGCCGGGATCAGCTGATCACCTTCCTGAAGCTGCTTTCTCCTTTCGCACCGCACATTACGGAAGAAATCTATCACGAGATCGGCGGCACGGATTTCCTGACTGTTTCGGCATGGCCGGAATACGATGAGGAGAAGACCGTGGATGCCATGATCGAGATCGGCGTCCAGGTGAACGGCAAGGTTCGCGGAACCGTTCTGATTCCGAAGGATGCACCGAAGGAAGAAGCGCTTGCACTCGGAAAGGCGAACGAAAAGGTCGCAGCACTGATGGAGGGTAAGACGATTGTCAAGGAGATATATGTTCCTGGCAAAATCCTGAATTATGTAGTAAAATAATATACACAATTCAGTTAAATTTAATATGATTTCAGACAGATTGCGCATCGGGTCTGGCAGCGGAGGTGTTCTATGGCGAGAAAGAAACTGGTCATTCTGCATTCCAACGATCTGCACGGAGACTTTCTTCCGAGTCAGGATGAGAGCGGAAAGGAAAGCGGCGGAATTGTCCGCCTCTCCGGCTATGTCAGAAAGACACGCAGTGAAGAGAAAAATGTTCTCTATCTGAATGCGGGCGATATGTTCCGCGGGTCTGTGATTGATTCGGAGTACATGGGGCTTTCCACAATTGATCTGATGAATCTTTTAAGCCCGGATGTGACGGCAGTCGGAAATCATGAAGTGGATTATGGCGTGGCGCATCTTCTCTTTCT
>JAFTFP010000093.1 GCA_017449485.1 Lachnospiraceae bacterium | reverse complement strand
TCAGCACGGCCTTTCGCTTACCAATGCAGAGTGGGCGAGGGGCCATTTTGCCGAGAATTATACTTTCGAACATGCGGGCTTCATTCTGAAGGCGATTCAGGACGGCACGCTGCCGGCCAGCGAAGAGGAGCTGGCGAAGATCGATGAGCTGGCTCACCGGGTTTACGGAGAAAAGGAAGCCATGCCGGAGGTAGCGGTCTGGCCGGAGCTGGCACTGTCCTGGCTGAAGACGGTGCAGGGAAGAGATTAAGGCTGCGGCAGGAAAAGATACAGGTGTGAATATGAAACAGCTGCGTGTAAATGGAAGATATTTTGAACAGGACGGAAAGCCTTTCTTCTGGCTGGCGGATACAGCCTGGCTGATTTACGCCAACATCACGGAAGAGGAGGCATATGTATATCTGAAGAATCGTGCGGACAAGGGCTTTAATGTCATTCAGACGGTGCTGGTTTACTCAGTGGATGCGCTGCGGGACATTAATAAGATGCCGATCCTGCTGGAGGATGTCCGCAGCGAGGAGTACTGGGCACATTGTGACCGGGTGATCCGCATGGCCGGGGAGCTGGGACTGTATATGGCGCTGGTTCCCTGCTGGGGAAGTCTGGTGATGCACGATGTGCTCACAATGGAAAACGCAGGAAGATATGCACAGTTCCTGGCAGAGCGCTATGGCACTTATGACAATGTCATCTGGCTGCTGGGCGGCGATATCAATGCGGCGGGGCACGAAGAGATTTATCGGTTAATGGGCCGGATTCTGAAGGGGAAATGCCCGCATCAGCTGATCGGCTTCCATCCCTTCGGCCGCTGCGCATCGACACTCTGGTTCGCAGACGATGACGGCGAGGATGCCTGGCTGGATTTTCATCTGTTCCAGTCGGGACACCGGCGCTATGATCAGTGCAATATGGGCGCCTGGGACGATGTGACGGGAGAGGACACCGGTCTGTTCGGCGAGGACAACTGGAAGTTTGTCCTGCATGACAGGAACCGGAGCCGGAAGCCGACGATGGACGGCGAGCCCTCTTATGAGTGGATTCTCCAGGGCCTGCACGATCCGTCGCAACCCTACTGGCACGCGATTGATGTGCGCCGCTATGCGTACTGGTCGGCTTTTGCCGGCGCGGCAGGCCACACATACGGGGACTGCTCGATCATCATGTTCTTTGATCCCGAGACGATGAAAGACGGGCGTCTCTACGGCGCGCGGGAGCACTGGAGGATGGCGATGCATCACGACGGATCGGGGCAGATGCGCTATCTGAAGGAGCTGCTGCTTTCCGTTGATTACCGCGCGGGCCGTGCGGCGGACGAGCTCGTCATCGGCGGTCAGCGGGAAAAGCACGAGCGGATCGCTGTGCTGGCAGGGCCGGATTTTGCCCTGGCATATTCCTTCCTCGGAAAGGAATTCGAGCTGGATACGTCGGCCTACATCGGAAAAGACATTTATTTCATGCGCCCGTCCACCGGTGTATACAGTTATCTGGGCAAGGTCGACGGACCGCGGTTTCACTACGAGCCGGTTCCCTGTTATGACGGGAATGAAGATGTCGTGATTGTGATCCGATAAGACAAGATGAAAGGACGCTTCCGATCCTCGGGAGCGTCCTTTTTTTACCTGAATGCGTTTTCCGATGTGCTTCTTTCTATTTAATGCTGCCGACCCGGGTGAGGGTCTCTTCGTGAATCGAATCGGTTGTATGGGAATCCCGATACGCGCGCGGAGAGACCCCATACATTTTTTTGAAGGCATCCTTGAAATAGTTGCTGTCCGAAAAACCGTTGTTGAGAGCGACCTCAGTGACGGAGTGGTCCGTGGAGAGGAGCTCGATGCTGGCGTGTTTTAACCGGACAGAGGAGAGAAATTCCTTCATGCCCATTCCGATGACTTCCCGGAAGCGCCGGGAGAAATAGCTGGGGGAGAGGCCCGATTCTTTCGCCAGTGCGTCCAGTGTGATGGGCAAATTGAAATTCGTTGTAATATATCTGGCCGCATCCAGAATTTCCCTGTCAGTCTCTGTGGCGCGGGAGGAGCTGGCCGGATGGACAGTGCAGTAGCGCTCGCTGTACAGGAAGAACTGGCGCAGTTCGAGCTCAAGGACGGATTTGGTCTGGGCATCATCCAGTTTGTCTTCCCTGAGCATCTGGTCCAGCAGCTGATCAAATACAGAACGATGAGAACCCGGAATATGGACCAGGCAGGGGCGGGAGAGCTGCGCGCGCAGCGACTCGGAGATGTTGCTGCTCTTCCAGTCGTATTCCGCAGGATCCGGCGCATAGCCTGTCAGCACATCACTGATCAGGTCACTTAAGCGGAAATAGATATTGATGCGGGTGCACTGGGAAAAATAGCGGTTGTAATGGACTTCCTTCGGCGGGACGACCAGATAATCCCCGGCGCGCAGATCGTAGAGCGAGTCGTTGATAAAAAACCGGCAGGAGCCCTGCTGGACATAAAAGAGCTCATAATAATAGTGAAAGTGATTTTCCAGCATCCGGTAGTCTGCGCCGCGCACGGCGGAGTTGACATAGACACGGTCCAGGTCGAGATCGGATGTTCGCATGATTCTTCCTCCGATTACAGATTTTTGCACTTCCCTGCGAGAGAGAGCAGGCAGTTAACTTAAACGTTTTACTGCAAATTCAACAAATTTTTTCTTGATAGATGCCGTCTTTTGGCTATATTATAAGCGTGCCAGAGCAAAAAATCAGTATTTTGATTCGGAATCTGGCGGTTTTACCGTATTCATTGCGGAAAAGTTGTTTTATCCTTTGTATGTAAGCGCTTTCAAAAGAGGGCCGGGGTGCGTATGACCGGCTGGCGCTGTACATAAGAAACCATTTCAATTCTAACTAGGAGGGAAAAGATGAAAAAGAAAGTTTTAGCTGTGCTGATGACTTCTGTCATGGCTGCATCTGTTCTTGCTGGCTGCGGAAGCGCTGCTGCTCCGGCTGCAACCGAAGCTCCGGCTGCTGAGGAAGCTGCAGAAGAGGCACCTGCCGAGGAAGAGGCTCCCGCTGAGGAAGCTGCTGCAGAAGAGGCTCCTGCTGCTGAGGAAGCTGCTGCACCTGCAGGCGATGTCGCTTACGAGCCTTGCACCATCAAGTTTGACTGGTGGGGCGGTGACTCCAGACATGAAGCTACTCAGAAGGCTGTTGATGCTTTCATGGCTAAGTATCCCGGCATCGAGGTTGAGGTCAACTTCGGCGCATGGACTGACTGGGAGACTGCAAGAGCTCTTGAGTATCAGGCAGGCAAAGGCTCCGACGTTACACAGATCGGTTCCAACTGGATTCCGGACTATGACGGCGACGGCACAACCTTCATCGATCTGAATACTGTATCTGATGTTCTGGATCTGACTCAGTTCAACGCTTCTGACCTTGAGAAGTGCCTGGATCCGGTTGGACAGCAGGCAGGTGTTCCGATCTCCATGACCGGCCGTATCTTCTATTGGAACAAGACCACTTTTGATGCAGCTGGAATCGACACACCCAAGACCATCGATGATCTGATCGCAGCAGGCAAGACCTTCCAGGAAGTTCTGGGCGATGAGTATTATCCGCTGGAGCTGGGCGAGTATGACAGAGCACTCTTCATGAGCTTCTATCTGCAGGCTAAGAAGGGCGAGCCGATCATCCTCGAGGACGGCACTCTGAACGTAACTGAAGAAGAGCTGGCTGACGGCCTTGCATTCATCCAGTCTCTGGAAGACAACCACGTCATCCCGACCATCGCTACACTGGCAGGTGACGGCAACGTAACCCTGAACGAGAATCCGAAGTTTATCGACGGCCGCTATGCAGGCGTCTTCGAATGGGATTCCGCTCCGCTGAAGTACACCAGCAACATCGCTGAGGGTCAGGAGCTCGTCGTTGGTGAAGAGCTTGACTTTGGTGAGGCTGTCAAGGGATCTTCCGCAAAGGTTTCAATGGCATTCGCAATCTGCGCTTCTTCCGAGCATCCTCGTGAAGCTGCTATGCTGATCCAGTACCTGCTGAACGATCCTGAAGGCATCGCAATCATGGCTTCTGAGAGAGGCGTACCGGCTTCCAAGATCGGTTATGACACTCTGAACGCAGC
>JAFTFP010000092.1 GCA_017449485.1 Lachnospiraceae bacterium | reverse complement strand
TCAATACATGGTACGGCGGAGAGATGAAAAAGGGTATGTTCTCCATGATGAACTACTATCTGCCGTTAAAGGGCATCGCTTCCATGCACTGCTCTGCAAACACAGATATGAACGGTGAGAATACCGCGATCTTCTTCGGACTTTCCGGAACCGGTAAGACAACGCTGTCTACCGACCCGAAGCGTCTTCTGATCGGTGATGACGAGCATGGCTGGGATGACAACGGCGTATTCAACTTTGAGGGCGGCTGCTATGCGAAGGTTATCAACCTGGACAAGGATTCCGAGCCCGATATCTACAACGCAATCCGCCGCGATGCGCTGCTGGAGAACGTTACAGTTGATGCAGAAGGCAAGATCGATTTCGCAGACAAGAGCGTGACCGAGAACACCCGTGTTTCCTACCCGATCGAGCACATCGAGAACATCGTCAAGAAGGTTCGCCCGATCTCCGCTGGTCCGGATGCACAGAATGTTATCTTCCTGTCCGCTGACGCTTTCGGCGTTCTGCCGCCTGTCTCCATCCTGACACCTGAGCAGACACAGTACTACTTCCTGTCCGGTTTCACAGCGAAGCTCGCAGGAACAGAGCGCGGCATCACAGAGCCCACACCTACCTTCTCCGCATGCTTCGGCCAGGCATTCCTGGAGCTGCATCCGACCAAGTACGGCGAAGAGCTCGTCAAGAAGATGCAGAAGAGCGGCGCGAAGGCTTATCTGGTCAACACTGGCTGGAACGGCACCGGCAAGAGAATCTCCATCAAGGATACCCGCGGCATCATCGACGCAATCCTGAACGGCGATGTTCTGAAGGCACCCACCAAGAAGATTCCGGTCTTCGATTTCGAGGTTCCCACAGAGCTTCCGGGCGTTGATCCCGCAATCCTGGATCCTCGCGACACCTATGCAGATGCCGCTGAGTGGGATGCCAAGGCACAGGATCTGGCCGGCAGATTCATCAAGAACTTCAAGAAGTACGAGTCCAACGAGGCCGGCAAGGCACTCGTGGCAGCAGGCCCGCACATCTGATCAGCCCGCCTGACAGAAGACAGTTTGGCCTGAGTAATCAGATCGGCTATAATGGGAGCGCAGTGTACTGCGCTCCCGTTTTTTTCGGGCAAAATCTGTCAGAACGGGAAGCGGACTGCGTCTTCTATAACAAAGGGATACCTGAAAGACCCGGTCTGCAGGCAAAAAACCATCACTTTGCCGGCAGACCGCAAGGCAGTCGAAAAGGAAGAAACAATGACGAGCGACGAGGCGATTATTGATCTGTACTGGGACCGGAATGAGTCTGCTATCGCGCAGACGCAGGAGAAGTACGGCAGTTACTGCTATACGATTTCCTTCAACATTCTGGAGACCGCGGAGGATTCGGAGGAGTGCGTGAGCGACACCTGGCTGCGCGCGTGGAATGACATGCCGCCGTCCAGACCGCAGCGGCTAAGGCTCTATCTGGCGAAGATTGTGCGCAATCTCTCCTTTGACCGCTACCGGATCCTGCACGCTAAAAAGCGCGATGCCGGCTTTACGGCGGTGCTGGACGAGCTGGAGGAGAGCATTCCCGACGGCACACGAGTGGAGGCGGATTTCGAGTACCGGGAGCTGGTGGAAAGCATCACCGGCTTTGTGCGCACCCTGCCGGAGCGGGAGGGCAATATCTTTCTGATGCGCTATTTTCATGCCGCGTCGATCGATGAGATCGCGGCAAAATATGGCATGAGCGAAAACTATGTGCTGGTGACGCTCGGGCGCACACGCAGAAAGCTGAAGACACATCTGCAGAAGGAGGATTTCCTCTATGGCTGATCTTAACAGAAGTAAGAAACCGGGCGAAGCCGGAACAGAAATGAAGACAAGAGCGCTGGAAGCAGAGGATCTGTTTGCGGCCATCGGCGAAGTCGACGAGGAACTGATTGCGCGCGCGGAGGAGGCAGGTCCTGAGCAGACTTTAGGCGCAGCTGGATCTGAAGAAGCTGAGGATGCGGCCAGAAAAAGCCGTGCAGGCAGAAGACTGGTGTGGAGCCGCCGGATCGGCGTCATCGCGGCCGCGGCCGCCTGCCTGGTGATCACCTTTGCCGGGCTGTCCTTTGTGCGGAAGGCCGGACAGACGCAGCAGGCCGAGAGCACCGCTGCGCCGGAAGAGGCGCAGTACGATTACGCCGCGGGATCAGCGGCCTCGGAGGCGCCCATGGAAGAAGAGGCGGCTGAAGTGACCGAGGAAGCGGCCCCGGCAGCTGCCATGGCCGAGGAAATGACAGAAGAAGCCGCGCCGGCAGCTTCCGGGACGGAAGATCTGGCGGCAGCGGAAGAGCCCCAGGCAGCTTATGCAGAACCGGCAGAGGCGAAAGAAGCGGCGAAAGCAGAAACGGCGCCGGCAGAAATGGCGGAGGCGGAATCCGCCGTGCAGGAGAATGCGGCCCGGGAGGAAACGCAGCTGGATACAGCGGCGTCTGCTCCGGAAGCTTCTGAAGAAGCTGAGGGTCCGGTGATTCTGGTCAGCTTTGATCATCAGCCGGACGATAGGCTGCTGCAGCGCCTGTCGGAGCAGTATGGTCTGACGCTGGTCTACCGCTATAATAACTTCAATATAGCGGCTTTTGCACCGGAAGAGGAGCTGACGCAGGAGGAGCTGGAGGCGCTGTTACAGAAACTGGAGGAAGACCCGGCCGTGCTTTCCGCCGGGATGGATGAGGCGCAGATGCTGCACGGGAAGCCTGACTAAACAGGGCCGTTTCAAGCAGCGGGATTGTGTGTTATAATAGGCGCGCATCAGCTTGAAAATTCACTTCATCAAACAGATAAAAGGCAGGTAGGATATGATCTATAAGACGAGAGGAACGTGCTCCACACAGATCGAGGTGGAGCTGGATGAGAATCATGTGATTCAGAAGGTCGCCTTCACGGGCGGCTGCAACGGCAATCTGAAAGGCATCTCGCAGCTGGTGACCGGCATGAAGGCAGAGGATGTCATCGGCCGTCTGGAGGGGACAAAATGCGGCTTTAAGAACACATCCTGTCCGGATCAGCTGTCCAAAGCACTGAGAGAGGCCATTGCTTCATGAGTAAGAAAATCGTTCTGACCGGCGGCGGAACCGCCGGTCATGTCACGCCCAATCTGGCGCTGCTCCCGCATCTTCAGCGCGCCGGATATGAGGTTTATTACATCGGCTCCATCGCGGGGATGGAGAAGAAGATGATCGAAGACAACGGAATCCCCTATCTTGGCATCGAGACGGGGAAGCTGCGCCGCTACTTTGATCCGAAGAACTTCAGTGATCCCTTCCGCGTCATCAGGGGCTATCAGCAGGCGAGAAAATTCCTGAAGGAGTACCGGCCGGATGTGGTCTTCTCCAAGGGCGGCTATGTGGCTGTTCCGGTGGTGCGTGCCGCGCATTCCCTGCACATTCCCTGCGTGATTCACGAATCGGATGTGACGCCGGGTCTGGCCAACAAACTCTGCTTTTCCGCCGCAGAGAAGGTCTGCTGCAATTTCCCGGAGACGCTGAAGAATCTCCCTGCCGAGAAGGCGGTGCTGACGGGCACGCCGATCCGCGAGGAGCTGTTCACAGGCAGCCGGGAGGAAGGCCTGAAGCTGTGCGGATTTACGGATGACAAGCCGGTGCTGATGGTGACCGGCGGCAGTCAGGGCGCGGCTTCTGTCAACTCTGCTGTCCGCGAGAATCTGGATGCGCTGCTGAAAGAGTTCCAGATCGTGCACCTGTGCGGCAAGGACAAGATGGACAACCTGCGGCTCACCATTCCGGGATATAAGCAGTTTGAGTTTGTAAACGAGGAGATGAAGCATATCTTCGCAATGGCGGATGTGGTGATCTCCCGGGCCGGCGCAGGCGCGATCAGTGAGCTGCTGGCGCTGAAGAAGCCGAATATTCTGGTTCCGCTCGCCCACGACAGCCGGGGCGACCAGATTCTGAACGCCGATTCCTTCCGTGACCAGGGCTACAGCATGGTGGTGACGGATGAGGAGCTTCCGGAAGTCGTCGTAGAAGCGGTGCGGCAGCTGTATACACAGCGGGATCATTACATTCACGCGATGGAACAGAGCAGCCAGAGCAACGCCATCCCGATCATCATGGATCTGATTGAACAGGTACAGAAAAAATAAAGGGAACGCATGAAACTGATTCTGCGCTCATTAAAAAGATACAGGGCAGCCGTTGCGGCTGCCATTTTCATCAAGCTGCTCGGAACCATGTCGGAGCTTCTGCTGCCGTATATTCTGGAGTATATCATTGATGATGTCGTCCCGCGGGGAGAACTGGCGCCGGTGTTTTTCTGGGGCAGCACCATGTTTCTTGTCGCGGTTCTTACGCGCGCGCTGAATGTGATCGCGAACCGGAAGGCGGTGGGCAATGCCCACCGGATCAGTTATGGGATCCGCCAGGCGCTTTTTGAGAAGACCATCAACTTAAGCGGGCCGGATTTTGACCGATTCGGGCTTCCCAGCCTGATTTCCCGTATGACCAGCGACAGCTACAATGTCCAGAGCGCGGTGCAGCAGTTCCAGACGCTGTGTGTGCGCGCACCGATCATGCTGATCGGAGGTCTTCTGGTCTCTCTTGTGATGGATACGGGGCTGGCCATGATTCTGGTCGTGCTGCTTCCGTTTCTGATCGCAGTGATTCTGTTTGTCTCTTCCCGCGGAATTCCGATGTACACAGCGGTTCAGCAGAAGCTGGATGCCATTGTGCGGATCATGCGGGAGAACATCACCGGCATCCGCGTGGTCAAGGCGCTGAGCAAGGAGGATTATGAGATCCGGCGCTTCGGCGCGGCCAACCGGGCGATGACGCAGCAGGATATTGCCGCTGCCACCGTCATGGCGATTCCGGGACCGCTGATGCAGCTGTGTCTGAACGTCGGTCTCACTTTCGTGGTGCTGATTGGCGCGCAGCGCGTCAACAGCGGAGAAATCCGGCCGGGTGTCATTCTTGCTTTTCTCACTTATTTCAACATGATTGCCATGGGCGTGATGGGACTTTCCCGGATTTTCATGACCATGAGCAAAGCCAGCGCCAGCGCAGACCGGATTGATCTGGTCCTGCAGACGCCCGCGGAAAAGGATGCAGACGCAGGCACGGATGAAGAGCGCCCGGGCAGCGGGGCCGCTCAGAAGCCGGGCAGTGGGAGTGCCAAGAAGCGCGCAGGGGACGAGGCGGTGCGCTTTGAGCACGTGAGCTTCTCCTATGACAGCGCGCGGCCCGGAGAGGATCTGTCTGAATCTGAGGCGGAGAAGGACGGGCGCGCGTCGGATTTTGCCGGCGAGAAGCGGGAGAAGGCGCTCGAGGATATCAGCTTCACGATCCGGCGGGGAGAGAGCCTGGGCATTGTGGGCCCCACCGGCTGCGGAAAGACGACGATCATCAGCCTGTTGATGCACTTTTATGATGCGGAGCAGGGCGCAGTCTATGTGGACGGCCGGCGGGTCGATGACTACGGAAAGGACGATCTGAGAAGACGCTTTGGCACGGTTTTCCAGAACGATATGATTTTCCAGGACACGCTGCAGGAGAATATTGCCTTCGGGCGCGAAGTGACGCCGGAGCAGGTGGAGATGGCTATAAACTGCGCGATGGCACGGGAGTTTGTGGAGGAACTGCCGGAGGGGCTGATGCACGAGATGGCTATTCAGGGCGCGGACGTGTCCGGCGGCCAGAAGCAGCGGATTCTGGTGGCGCGGGCCCTGGCGGCTGAGCCGGAGATTCTGATTCTGGATGATTCCTCCTCGGCGCTGGACTACCGGACGGATGCGGCGATGCGCCGGGCGATCCGGGAGCACTATCCGGAGGCGACCACGATCATGGTTGCGCAGCGTATTTCCAGCGTGATGGGCATGACAAGGATTCTGGTACTGGACAATGGACGCTGCATCGGATATGGAACCCACGAAGAACTGTTAAAGACCTGTGAGATGTACCGGGAGACTTATGAGGTACAGATGGGCGCGCTGGCGTAAGCCTGCGCAGTGCACAGAAAGATCAAAAAACCCGCACGACAGAGGCAGGAGGAGAGCATGCCGGGACCGGGAGATCGGGGAAAAGTAAAGGAGAGACCGAGAGACGCGAAGGGGACGCTTGTGCGCATCATCCGCTATATGATGGCGTACAAGTGGCTGGTCCTTCTGTTCCTGTGTTTCGCATTTCTTTCCAATATCGGAAACCTCCTGGGGCCGCGCTTCGCCGGGAAGGCGATTGACATCGCGGAGGAGGGATACCGGCTGGGAACGGGACAGGTGGATCTCGCGGGGGTGCGGCGCTATGCACTGCTGATGCTGCTGACCTATGCTGTCTCCAATATCCTGAATTTCCTGATCAGTATCGGCATGATGCGCGTGGGGCGCCGGATTGCCGAGAATATGCGGCGGGACGTGATGGCCAAGCTGATGAAGCTGCCGGTGGGGTATTATCACCATAACCAGGCGGGCGATATTATCAGCCGGGTCTCCTATGATATTGATGTGGTCTGCACTTCCCTCTCGGCGGATGTCATTCAGATTCTGACCAGCCTGGTGACGGTGGCCGGCAGCTTCATCATGATGTGCACCATCTCGATTCCGCTGGTATTGTGCATGCTCTTTACCATTCCGGTCTCGGTCTGGTTCACCGGGCGGATGGGAAAGAAGACGCGTCCGCGCTATGCCAGGCGGAGCGCGGCCTATGGCCGGATGAACGGCTACGCGGAGGAGATGTTTACGGGGCAGCGGACGATTCTGGCCTATGCGCACGAGGGCGAGGCATCGCGGCGGTTCTCCGAGATCAACCGGGCGGCCGCCGAGGCTTACCGGGATGCGGACGGCCTGGGCATGACCATGGGACCGACCATCGGCATGATCTCGAATATCGGTCTGTCGGCGATCGGCATGGGCGGCGCGGTGCTGTATCTGCAGGGCATCGTGAGCCTCGGGCAGATTTCCAGCTTTGTTCTTTACAGCCGGAAGTTCTCCGGGCCGATCAACGAAATCTCCAATATCATCAACGAGATCTTCAGCGCACTGGCTGCCGCGGAGCGGGTCTTCCGCCTGCTGGACGAGGCGGAAGAGGTAGAGGACCTGCCGGATGCTGTGCCGCTGGAAGACTGCCGGGGCCATGTGGAGCTGGAACATGTCTCTTTCGGCTACGTGCCGGGCAAGACCGTCCTGCACGACCTGTCTCTGGAGGCAAAATCCGGCCAGACGGTCGCAATTGTCGGCCCGACAGGGGCAGGGAAGACGACGATCATCAGTCTGCTGATGCGCTTCTACGATCCGGACAGCGGAACCATCCGGCTCGATGCAAGACCCCAGAACAGCTACACCATGGAGAGTCTGCGGCGCAGCTATGCGATGGTGCTGCAGGACACCTGGCTCTTCAGGGGAACGATTTACGACAATATCGCCTACGGCAAGGAAAACGCGACAATGGAAGAGGTGGTCGCGGCGGCGAAGGCGGCGCGGATCCACGGTTATATCATGCGGCTGCCCCAGGGATATAATACGATGATCTCCGAGGACGGCGGCAATATCTCCAAGGGCCAGAAGCAGCTTCTGACCATCGCGCGTGCCATGCTGTACGACACCAGCATGCTGATATTGGATGAGGCGACCAGCAACGTCGACACCAATACAGAGCGGCAGGTTCAGAAGGCGATCCGGAATCTGATGGCAGGCAAAACCAGTTTCGTTATCGCCCACAGACTGTCCACCATTCAGAACGCGGATCACATTCTGGTCGTCAACCACGGAGATATCGTGGAGCAGGGAGACCACGAGAGCCTGATGGCAGCGAAAGGCTTTTACTACGGCCTGTACCGCGCGCAGTTTGACTGAAAAACAAGTGTATACGTGATATAATAAAGCGATGCCATGCGGCATTATAATATAAGATTTTAAAGGTTTTTCCCGGAAGGAATTGAAAGGAGCATACACAATCATGGTTAATATTCAGCATGTTACCGAGGATATCTTATGGATCGGCGCGAGCGACCGGCGCCTTGCACGCTTTGAGAATCTGTTTCCGCTGACCCGCGGCGTCTCCTACAACAACTATGTGGTGATGGACGAGAAAATCACCGTGTTTGACACATCGGATGTCTCCGTCGCAGATCAGTATCTGGAGAACCTGCAGGCAGCCCTGGGAGAGAAGAAGCCGGATTATCTGGTCGTGCTGCACATGGAGCCGGATCACTGCTCACAGCTGGGCAATGTGCTGCGCCTGTATCCCGATGTCACGGTTGTGGGCAGCGCGCAGACTTTCAATTTCATGAAGCAGTTCTTCCCGGAGCTGGCGGACGTAAAGCGGCAGGTGGTCAAGGAAGGCGACGTGCTGGAGACCGGAAAGCACAGCTTCCGCTTTGTGGCAGCTCCGATGGTGCACTGGCCGGAGGTCCTGCTGGCTTATGATGAATTCAGCCACGCCCTGTTCTCGGCGGACGCCTTCGGAACCTTCGGCGCCCTGGAGGGCAGCATCTTCGCGGATGAGTCAGATTTTGAAAAGAATTATCTGGACGAGGCGCGCCGCTACTACGCCAACATCGTCGGCAAATTCGGCGTACAGGTTCAGGCAGTCTTAAAGAAGGCGGCGGGACTGGAGATCAGCATGCTGCTGCCGCTGCACGGACCGGTCTGGCGCAAGGACCTGGAATGGTTCCTGGATAAGTATCAGAAGTGGAGCACCTACACGCCGGAGGAGCCGGATTCGGTGCTGGTGGTGTACGGAAGCCTGTATGGCCACACAGCGAGCGCGGCGCAGGCAGCGGCGGTAAAGCTGCAGGAGAAGGGAAGAAAGGTGACGGTCTGCGATGTCTCCGGCACGGATGTGTCCTGGCTGATTTCGGAGGTCTGGCGCTGCGGCACGATCGTGCTGTTCTGCCCCACCTACTGCAACGGCATCTATCCTCCGATGAAAAATTTCCTGCATGACATGGAGGCACTCGGCGTTTCCAACCGCACCTTTGCACTGGCGGAGAACGGCACCTGGGCGCCGGCGAGCGGCAAGCTGATGCGCGCGGAGCTCGAGACCCTGAAGAATGTGACGATTCTGGATCAGATGCTGACCATGAAGAGCGCGCTGCATGACGAGGCGGCGCTGGATGCGTTTGTGGAGGCAGTGATCGCCTGATCTGCCAAGGAAAGCAGCAGGCTGTCTGAGCCTGATCTGCCAGAGGCAGATAGAGTCCGGATGAGGAGGAAGAAATATGCGCAGGACAAAGATTATCTGCACCATCGGACCGGCCAGTGAGAGCGAGGAAATGCTGCAGGAACTGATCCTGGCAGGCATGAATGTCGCGCGGTTTAATTTTTCACACGGAACGCATGAGGAGCATGAGGCCAAGTTTCAGCGCCTCAAGAAGGTCCGGATAGCCATGAACATGCCCGTGGCGGCATTGATGGATACGAAGGGCCCGGAAATCCGTTTAAGAGATTTCCAGGGAAACAAGGTGATGCTGGAGGCGGGCAGCGAGTTTGTCCTGACCACCCGCGAGCTGGTCGGTGACAAGACCATCGGCTCCATCACCTATGCGGGTCTGCCGCAGGACGTGAAGCGCGGCAGCAGCATTCTGATTGACGACGGACTGATCGAGCTGAAGGTGGAGTCCGTAGAGGGAACGGAAATCAGGTGCCGGGTCATCAACGGCGGCCCGGTTTCCAATCACAAGGGCGTAAATGTGCCCGGCGCCGATCTGTCCATGCCTTTTATCAGCCGGCAGGACCGCGAGGACATCGTGTTCGGCTGCAAGCTGGGCTATGACTTCATTGCGACGAGCTTCACGCGGACTGCGGAGGATGTGCGGGAAATCCGCCACATTCTGAATGAGCACTCCAGCAGGATGAAGATCATCGCCAAGATCGAGAATATGCAGGGCTTCCGGAATCTGGAAGAGATTCTGGACGAGGCGGACGGCATCATGGTGGCCCGCGGCGACCTGGGCGTGGAAGTTCCCCTCGAGCAGGTTCCGACACTGCAGAAGCAGATGATCCGGCTGGCCCAGAAGAAGGGCAAAATCGTCGTGACCGCGACGCAGATGCTGGATTCCATGATGGCACATCCCAGACCGACCCGCGCGGAGGCGACGGACGTGGCCAATGCCGTTTACGACGGCACCACCGCCATCATGCTCTCCGGAGAGACGGCGGCCGGCCAGTATCCGCTGGAATCCGTCCGGATCATGTCCAGAATCGCGGAGGCGACGGAGAAGGAGATTGATTACCGGCACAGAATGCAGACCCGGGCGCCGGAGGTGACGGAGGCCAGAGATATCACGACGGCCATCTCCCACGCGACCTGCACGGTGGCCGAGGATATCAATGCCAAAGCCATCATCACGGTCACCATCTCAGGCTTCACGGCGTTCCGGCTGTCTCAGTACAAGCCGGACTGCCCGATCATCGCCTGCACGACCCAGAGCGTCGTTGCCTGCCAGATGAACCTGATGTTCGGCGTGGTGCCGCTGATCATACCGCACGAAGATACGGCGGAGATGCTGTTCGAGACCGCTGTCCGTCAGGCCAAGCTTTCGGGACTGGTCCGGACCGGTGATCAGGTTGTTCTGACAGCGGGCGTTCCGCTCGGCGTGTCCGGCAACACGAATATGATCCGCGTCATCGAGGTCTGGTAAGAACCGGAGAAACGACCTATGCCAAACAGAATCTTCTGCATTATCGGAAAAAGTTCATCAGGAAAGGACACGATCTATCAGAAACTCATGGAACAGGAGGATCTGAAGCTGGACCGCGTCATCATGTATACGACCAGACCGATCCGGGACCGGGAGGTGGACGGGCGGGAGTATCACTTCACATCCGTGGAGGAATTCCGCCGGCTGCAGGAAGCAGGCAAGGTCATCGAGTCCAGACATTACGATACAGTCTACGGAAGGTGGTATTACTTCACGGTGGACGACGGGCGGATCGACCTGTCCCGCGGCAGTTACCTGGTGCCGGGCGTATTGGCGTCCTACACGGCGATGCGGGATTACTTCGGAAAAGACGCGCAGGGCCGGGATCTGGTGGTGCCCATCTATGTGGAGGTGGAGGACGGGCTGCGGCTTCAGCGGGCCATTCACCGGGAACAGGGACAGACCGTGCCAAAATATGAAGAGATGTGCCGGCGTTTCCTCTCGGACACGGCGGATATGAGTGATGAGAAGCTGGCGCAGGCCGGCATTACAAGACGCTTTGAAAACAACGGGGCGCTGGAGGACTGTCTTGAACAGATCCGCGCGCTGATTCTGGAGGAGACCGCGGACAGAGCATGAAGGAAACCTTTCAGGACATCATCGGCGCCGGCGCAGCGGTTGAGCACTTAAAGAACGCGCTGCGGACCGGGGCGGTCTCACATGCTTATATTCTGTATGGAGACAAAGGGACGGGACGCCGGCTTCTGGCCGGTGTCTTTGCCGCTGCACTGCAGTGCGAGACGCGGCAGGAAAACCCGCAGACAGTGGACCGGTGCGGGACCTGTCCGTCCTGTGTGCGGTGGGAGAGTGACGCACATCCGGATATCATCACGGTCACGCATGCGAAGAAGAGCAAGAGCGACAAGCGGACGGATCTGTCAGTGGACGATATCCGCCGCGTGGTCAGCGACGTGCCGGTCAGGCCCTACGGCAGTCCCTGGAAGATCTATATTCTGCCGGATGCGGACAGGATGACGCCGCAGGCGCAGAATGCGCTCCTGAAAACGCTGGAGGAGCCCCCCGCCTATGCAGTGCTGATTCTGCTTGCCTCGTCGCTTTCCAGCTTTCTGCCGACAGTGCTTTCGCGATGTGTCACGCTCAAGATCAATCCCCTGCCCGCCGGGAAGGTTGAGCAGTATCTGCAGGAGAAGCTTCATCAGGAGCCGGGACGCGCCCGGATTCTGTCCCGCTTTGCCGCCGGGAGCATCGGCCGGGCGGTTGAACTTTCCGAAAGTCCGGATTTTGCCCAGCTGTATGGAGAAACGGTGGACCTATTAAGAAATCTGCCGCACAAGGACAGCTATGAGCTGGCCCAGTTCGCAAAAGAATACGGCAGGGACCGCGAGCGGATGCCGGAGGTTTTATCGCTGATGCGCAGCTGGTACCGCGACGTGCTGGTGTACCGGGAGACCAGGCAGACGGCCCGCTTGATTTTTGCCGGAGAGGTACAGTATATTATAGAAGCGGCCATGCGCGCACAGGAAGAAGGGCTTGCGCAGGTTTTTGCCGCTTTTGACACAGCCGAGAGGCAGATGAAATATAACACGAATCTGGAGCTGATCCTGGAGGTTCTGCTCCTGGATCTGAGAAAATATGGATAAGAAAGAATACAGAGATATCGAAGAGCTGGTGTACGCATCAGAGGAACCGGAGGAAGTTGTTCTGGCCGAGCTGGAGGAGCCGGCGGAAGTGCCCGCTGAGCAGACGCCTGCGGAAGAAACAGCCGGACAGGCGGATCCGGAAGAGCCGGAGAGCGCAGAGGAGACAGCGGAGCCGGATTCCGAATCTGCTGAAGCGGAAGACGAAGAGGATGAGACTGCCGGAGAGGCGGGATCGACGGACATCTTCGGTTACGAGGACGATCTGGAGGATCCTTCAGGATGCCCTGCCTGCCCTGGCTGCAGCGCACCGCTTCTGATGAGCACGCCGGGAGAGAGCCGCACCGTTGTGGGCGTGCGGTTCCGCACAGCCGGAAAGACCTATTATTTCTCCCCTGGAGATCTTCCGATCCGGAAGGGAACGCCCGTTATTGTTGAGACGTCCCGGGGAATTGAGTATGGCACCGCCTCCGCGGATCCGATGGAGGTAGACAGCCGCCGGTACAACGCGCCGCTGCGCCAGGTGATCCGGATCGCGACGCAGGAAGACCAGGAGAAGGTGAAGAATGCCCGCGCGAAGGAGAAGGAAGCGCGCAGGATCTGCCAGGAGAAAATCCGCTCCCGCGGCCTGGATATGAAGCTGATTGACGCGGAGTATACCTTTGACGGCAGCAAGATTCTGTTCTATTTCACGGCGGACGGCCGTGTGGATTTCCGCGATCTGGTCAAGGATCTGGCCGGGGTTTTCCGGACCCGGATCGAGCTGCGCCAGATCGGTGTGCGGGACGAGACGAAGATTCTGGGCGGCTATGGCAGCTGCGGACGGCCGCTGTGCTGTCACTGCTACCTGACAGATTTTGTCCCCGTGTCCATCAAGATGGCCAAGGAGCAGAACCTGTCGCTGAATCCGACGAAGATCTCCGGTGTCTGCGGCCGGCTGATGTGCTGCCTCAAGAATGAGGAAGACACCTATGAGGTGCTGAACAAGAATCTTCCCCGCGTCGGCGACGAGGTGGAGGGCAGCGATGGCCTGTGCGGCGAGGTGCAGTCCGTCAACGTTCTGCGGCAGACAGTCCGGATTCTGGTGGATGTGGATGACGAGAAGGAAATCCATGAATATTCAGCGGATCAGCTGACCATTCTGAGAAGACGCCGCCGCGGCAGCGCCCGCAAGAAGGCCGGAAAGGAAAATGCAGGCGAGGCTTCCTCCAGGCAGCAGGAGCAGCGGCCGTCTGAGAAGAAAGAAGGCCGGAAGCAGAAGGAAGACCGGCAGAACCGCCAGGATAAGCCCGAGAAGCAGGAAAAGCAGCCCAGGGAGGAAAGGCCGGAGAAACAGGAGCGGCAGCCGAAGC
>JAFTFP010000091.1 GCA_017449485.1 Lachnospiraceae bacterium | reverse complement strand
TCCAGGATGTCGGAATCCCGGACGCAGACAGAAACTGTGCGTAGAAAAAATAAGAAAGCAGATAAGCTGCCCACATTCCGCATGTAGAGGCGGCAAGCTTTATTTTGCTGATCTTCAGGGCCACATTTTTAAAGCCCCAGATCAGTGCCCAGATCGACCTTAATAAGCGCGATTGAATCTGTTCGTTGAAAATGGATGTAAATGCAAGAATCCATCTTTTGACACTGGTTTTCAACAGGATAAGAATTCCAGCCAGCCCGAGCGCTGCAACAGCCGTGCCAAAATACAGAAAGACGGTACGCCTGGCTGCTGTATTGCCCTGATCCGGAAGATAAAGCAGCAGAAACAGAAAGCCGACCGCAACGATATCCAGATAGCGGTCCACGATCACGGTAGAAAAGCCGAGTGCTTTTCCGTTTCTCATTTTTCTGCCTGAGATCCATGCTCTTGCAAGGTCTCCAAGCTTATACGGGAGAAAATAGCTGATCAGATAACCGATCGAAAGCGACTGCACCAGGATCTTTTTTTTCGGTTTTTCGTATACACCAATAAAGAGTCCCCACCGTAAGATGCGGATCCAGTGTGCCAGACATATTAAAAGAATTGCTAAAATAAGGAATAAAAAATTCATTCGTCTTAAGTAAGCGAAGAAAGCCGGACATCATCCACTGCAATATCGTACTCTTCCGGTGTTCCGAAGGAGATATGCTCATCAATCGGGAAAGTGACGATGTGATCTCCTCTTTCTGCCATTACATTGAACACGCCGCTCACAAAAAACTCCTGATACGAGCAGTTTTCCAGATATGCAGCAGCCGCTGTCTCAAACAGTTTCCTGTTTCCGAAATAATAAGCCCCGCAGATAGCCTCATTGCTGACTACTTCCTTCTCAATTGTGCCGGCAACGCGCCCGTCCTCTGCGAAACGCACATAACTGAAATTCGGGCTTTGTGAGGTGAAAGTCAGCAGTGCGCCGTCTACCTCTGCCGGATACCCCTGCTTACAGAAATGATAGAATGAATCGGAAAGGAAAGCATGATCGCAGTCATTGAACAGTAAGGGATCATGATCAGAAATCTCCTTTACCCCCTCCAGACAAGTCAGAACAGCCCCATTCAGAACCTGCGGAATAATATGAATCCGGGCAGCAGGGTAATATTTCAATATAACCTGATCAATCTGAAAGCGATCAACATGATCCTGCAGCACCACAAATGTGATGTCTTTCACCGGCACAGATTTTACGATTGACTGAACAGCCCAGAAGAAGAAAGGTCTTCCCTGCAGTTCAATCAACGGCTTGGGCACATTGAAGCCCTTATTTCCAAAGCGTGTTCCGCCTCCGCCCATCGGCATGATCAGGTGCAGTTCTCTATTCATTCTGTTCCTGCCTTCCTTCCTTCGAAATAGCTTCTGTCACGATTCCTCAGCAGATTTCAGAAAGCCTCAGCCAAGCCGCGCAAGCAGCCCGCACTCATGCTCAATTACTCTGCGAAGGCCTTCCCGCATATCAATTTCAGGCGTCCAGCCATATTTTTCCCGGGCAAGGGTATTGTCACACAACGAATACTTGTTGATTTCGTGCGTCAGAATCTCCGTCCGGATCCCATAGGCACCCTCATACAGTGCCGGATATTTTTCCCAGTAATGCGCATCTGAAGCATATTCAGCCGGAATATTCTTTCCCATCAGTTCCTGCGCGATGGCATACATCTCATTCACAGAATAATTCTGGTTGGAAGATACATTGACGCAGTCATAGCCCTCTGTCTTCTGCACAAGAATGGCCAGGCGCACGAGATCATCCACATAGATATAATCTCTTCTCTGATTCCCGTCTGAATGAAATACAGGCGTACGGTCATAATACAGCTCCCGGATCATATACGCCACGAAAGGAGGCTGCGTTCGCAGGCAGTCAATATGCGGCCCGTAGACATTCGCAAACCGAAGACAGGTAATATTCATGCCATAAGTACGATGATAAGATTCACAGAAGCGCTCCGCCACATACTTTGTGTTCGGATAAATCAGTGTCGGCAGAGCAAAATGATCCTCTTTCGTAGGAAATTCAGTTTCGTTTTCATACATGGCGTTTGTGCTCGCCAGGATAAACTTCTTTACGCCGTATTTCCGTGCGTTTTCCAGAAGATTGACGGTACCAATGACATTGACATCAATTGCTTCCTGCGGATTGGACTGGCAGTCCGGCAGCGGCGCGATTCCTGCAATATTGTAGATATAATCTACATCACCGCCCCTCAGAAGTTCTGCAATTCCCTCCCGGTCGCGGATATCCATGCGCAGCACTTCATCTGTAAAGCTGTGATCCTCAAAAATCAGATTGTCTTCTTTTCCATAGGAAAAGTTATCAATCAGAATCAGCTCACCCCCCTGCTTGTAAAGTCTGTATGCCAGCTGTGATCCAATAAAACCAGCGGCGCCGGTAATCATTACTTTGCTCATTTTCGATTCCTTTCTGCTCTGTCTGAAGATTATAACTCTTTATAAGAATAGACGGTCTGTGCTGAATAATCCATAATTTCTCTGGTCCGCAGGTCCTGCTCCAGATAAGCCTTCGGATCCTGGCGGTATCCTTTCAGCATTTTCAGAAGCGACATGGAGAATTTCCAGAGCTTATTGTTGGAGACCTGATCCTCCTCCCGCCAGCTGATGGGATAAAACAGGATTTTGTGCTGATAATAGCAGGATGCCAGAATCATCAGATCGTTAAAGTAGAGCGTGTCCGGATACTTCATGAAATACCGGCTCTTCAGCGTTTCGACTCTGTATAGATTCAAACCGGAGCCCAGATCCTTGACGGATCTGCCGACCGCGAGAGAAAACAGCCAGTTAAAGCCATAATTCCCCAGAATCCGCAGCGGTGAATAGCCGATCAGCTTCGAGCCTTTCATAAACCGCGCACCAAGGCAGCAGTCATAGCTGCGATATTCTCCGCTCTCCAGAAGCGGAATAAAGTCCGCGATGCGCCCCTGATCATCCCCGTGCAGTGTGATCACCGCATCGTAGTTTCCCTCAACAGCTTCATTGAAAGCCACTTTGTGAGATCCACCCAGGCCATAATTTTCATCATTTCTCAGAATCCGCACAGGAAGCTCCGGGTGGTTCCGGCAATACGCTATGGCTGCCTCCTCGCCTCCGTCCGTACTCCGGTTGTTGATTACTACCACCTCGGCGATATACTTCAGCACCTCGGGTGTCAACTGCCCCAACACCCGCGTAATCTGCTTCTCACAGTTGTACATCGGAATAAACAACAGGATCTTATCCATGAACAGGTGCTCTCCCTTCTTTCTTTTGATCAGACTCTACCCCGGCTTTCCCTGAAATCCATCGCGAAAGAAACAGAAATACCAGGATGCCGCCTGTCAGATAGGCGGAGAAATAGTACATGAAGCCGGTCGCCGGTGCCGTTGCAATAACCAGCGCTGTCTTGGCCAGAACCGGAATCCCCAGAAGGAACGGCCGCCAGTCTTTTCGAACAGCATGCAGAACCATCAGTACAACCAGGGCTGCGAGAATCGGAATCGCGTCATAGAAGAGCCACAGGAAGCCCAGCGAGGAGCTTGCATAGTCTGTGACACGCTTACCCTCCAAGGTGCTGACTGCCAGTCTGCGAATCGAGATGCTCGACGGACGCACCAGCGCATACCGATGTTTAAAAGCATCATAGAATTCGGCCGCCTCCGGATTGACCTGCTTCAGCTCTGTGTAATCCGGATCAAAAAGATGCGCCGAATACATGGTGAACAGATCCGGATCCTCTCCGATTCCATTGGTCTTCAGGAAAAACCGGAGTCTCTCCCCAATAAATGCCGGCAGATTAGAAAGAACCAGCTTGATATAGACTTTCTCTACAGCAGCAAGATTCTCCTCCGTGATCTCCCCCAGTCCGCCGTACCAGTAGGCGTCATGGGCATTTGACTCGCGGATCATGTCAACTGAAAGAACACGATCGATCGTCTCAAGATCCTTTTCCGGGTCATCCGATTTGAAATCAGTCTTGATCAGCTCGCCCAGCGGCCACATAATACCGGATAAGGTATAGCGTTCCTTATCGCGGTACCCGTGTTCGGACTGCCCCCGCTCCAGACCCAGATTCTGCACGCGGTTGATACCGGCAAAGATTATCACCGTAATCAGGAAAAACAGAAGTACCTTTCTGAAACTGTATTTTCTGACAAGCAGAAGGATCAGCGGAATCAGAACCACATAGACCAGATTTTCCGGTCTCCATGCGGCGGCAATTCCTGTCAGGACCCCCAACAGCACAATCTGCCTGCCGCTCAGCTTCTTATTCGTATAGATCGAATCAGCAAGGGAGAACAGAACAAAAAGTTCAAGATAAGCAGCCGGTGTGGACCGGATTGGATACAGATTATTGTCTGTCACCGCCGGCAGCAGCAGAAAAACAAACGCCGCAATACACCATTTTCTTCCGGCAAGTGTTTCCAGACGGTTCAGAACGCTTCCGACCACGATCGCCGCGAAAAGATTCTGAAGGATCAGAATTCCAGCTGGGATCGGAATCAGTTCCAGACAGACCAGAAAATACAGCGATGAGAACCAGTGCTGCCAGTAGAAAACATAGCCGTTCGTCACCCAGTTTATGACCTGCATTTCATCAAAACGCCAGATGCCAGGCCACATGATGACCAGCAGCGCCATCATCACAAGAAAGTAGGCGCCGCCATACCTGTATTTTCTGAAATCATGCCTGTGAAAAAGATATTGCCATACGATCACAAGAATGCCCAGAACGGCGCATTTTGCCCCCAGATATAAGGGTGTGCGGTAAGGGATTGTCCCATCGCCCTGCGTCACATAAATCAGCACATCATTAATGAATGTAAACAGGAAATGGATCAAGGCAGCGCCAAGCGGCAGTATTCTGTCTCTGTTCTTTTCAGCGAAATCTACGATAGAAAGCTTCATTTCTCCCCCAGAAGAAGCTGTCAGTCTGCAGGCCTGCTCTGAGCAGGTGCTTAGTTTCTGGAAAACTCTTCCAGTTCCAGTCCCTTATTCCGATCCAGAACCATCTGGACGGACCAGGGATTCACAAACAGCAGCAGCGGATTGCCCTTCAGATCACGGATCCGCTTCATATCTGTCGTACCCGTTATCCGGTCAATCGGCGTCTCGCACTTTGTGATCCATCGAATATGCTCATAAGGAAGCGTATCCAGAAGAATCTCAACATTATACTCGCTCTTGAGCCGGAATTTCAGTACATCAAACTGCAGCATACCGACGACGCCGCAGATGATTTCCTCCATTCCTGTATTATACTCCTGAAAGATCTGAATCGCACCTTCCTGCGCAATCTGATTGATGCCTTTGACAAACTGGTCCCGCTTCATGGTATCGACCTGCCGCACTCTGGCAAAATGCTCCGGTGCGAATGTCGGAATGCCCTCGTAGCGGAATTCTTCCCTGGGCATACAGAAGGTATCGCCGATGGAATACAGTCCCGGATCGAATACGCCGATGATATCGCCGGCGTAGGCCTCCTCCAGGATTTTCCGGTCACTGGCCATCAGCTGCTGCGGCTGGGAGAGCCGCTGTACTCTTCCACTCTGTACATGGCGGACTTCCATGCCGGCCTCATACTTTCCGGAGCAGATCCGCATGAATGCGATCCGGTCCCGGTGCGCCTTGTTCATATTGGCCTGAATTTTAAAGACAAAAGCTGAAAAGCCGCCATTCTTCGGATCAGCCGCTTCCTGCTCCGGTACGCCGGTAACCGGATCCACAATACCCTTGTCCGTCATGCGGCCGGTCGGCGGCGTCGCCATTTCCAGGAAATTCTGCAGAAAGATTTCCACGCCGAAATTCGTCAAAGCCGAGCCGAAGAAGACCGGTGTAAGCATGCCTGCCCGGACTGCTTCCAGGTCAAACTCAGCGCTGGCGCCGTCCAGCAGATCAATCTCCTCCTCCAGCTTCTGGGCTGCCGCTTCGCCAAGTTCAGCAAGGATGCTTTCGTGGTCGGCAAGTGCTATTCTTCTTGCCGTTCCTTCCTTGGTACCCTTCTGAGTGTCTGAATAAGTGATAACCTCGCCGGTTTCACGCTCATAGACCCCCTTGAAGCCCTTTCCGGAGCCAATCGGCCAGTTGATCGGGCAAGTGTCGATTCCGAGATTCTTCTCGATATCATCCAACAGATCAAAGGTGTCCAGCGCATCCCGGTCCAGCTTGTTGATAAAGGTAAAAATCGGGATATGACGCAGCGTACAGACTTTGAAGAGCTTCTTCGTCTGTGCCTCTACGCCTTTGGAAGCATCAATCACCATGACGGCAGAGTCCGCCGCCATCAGTGTCCGGTAGGTATCCTCCGAGAAATCCTGGTGGCCCGGTGTATCCAGAATATTGATGCAGCAGTCATTATATTCAAACTGCAGCGCGGAACTGGTGACGGAAATTCCTCTCTGCTTTTCAATTTCCATCCAGTCCGAGACTGCATGCCTTGCCGTCGCTTTTCCTTTTACGGAACCAGCCAGATTAATGGCGCCGCCGTACAGCAGGAATTTCTCTGTCAGCGTCGTCTTACCGGCATCCGGGTGAGAAATGATGGCAAAGGTTCTTCTTTTAGCAATTTCGTTTTCTATCTGATTCATAGCTTGGTCTGTCCTTTATTAAAATCCGGGTTGTCTGAAGAAACATTCATACAGGAAAAAACTGCCGCCCGTCATAATGCGGCGGCAGTTCATTCCGGTTTATCCGATCAGACAGCTCCTATTTCCGCAGCAATATATCGCTGAAACAGGCAGACTGACTCACTTATTCTTTACGTCCTTCATAGAGAAGCTGATCCGGCCCATTCTGTCCTTGCCAAGGCAGACAACGCGGACACGGTCTCCGATGTTCAGGACATCTTCTACGCGGTCAACGCGGCGGTTCGCCAGCTTGGAAATGTGAACCATACCTTCCTTGCCAGGTGCAAACTCCAGGAATGCACCGAACTCCTTGATGCTGACAACCGTGCCGTCCAGGATCTGGCCCTCTTCAAAATCAGTCACGATCATCTCGATCATGCGCTTCGCTTCCGCCATGCCCTTCGCATCATTGCCGCAGATGGAGACACTTCCGTCATCCTCGATATCAATCTGGACACCGGTCCGCTTGATGATCTCGTTGATGGTCTTGCCTCTCTGGCCAACCACATCACCGATCTTCTCCGGATCAATGGTCATGAACTCAATCTTCGGAGCATACTCATTGACAGTCGGACGAGGCTCGGCAATAGCATCCTTCATGACGCCGTTCATGATGAACTCACGGGCATCCTTGCAGCGTGCGATCGCGCCCTCGACAATGGCTCTGGTCAGGCCGTGGATCTTGATGTCCATCTGAATTGCGGTAATACCGTCATGGGTTCCTGTTACCTTGAAGTCCATGTCGCCGAAGAAGTCTTCCAGTCCCTGGATATCGGTCAGCAGAACAAAATCATCATCGGTATCGCCGGTTACCAGACCACAGGAAATACCTGCGACCTGCTTCTTGATCGGAACACCGGCTGCCATCAGCGCCATGCAGCTTGCACAGGTCGATGCCATGGAAGTCGAGCCGTTGGATTCGAAAGTCTCGGAAACCGCACGGATAGAATAAGGGAATTCTTCAACGCTCGGAAGAACCGGCAGAAGTGCTCTCTCAGCCAGTGCACCGTGTCCGATTTCGCGGCGGCCCGGTCCTCTGGAGACCTTGGTCTCACCGACAGAGTATGCCGGGAAGTTATACTGATGCAGATATCTCTTCTCTGTGATGTTGGGATCCATGCCCTCGATACGCTGTGCCTCAGAAAGAGGGCCGAGCGTGACGACATTGCAGATCTGGGTCTGTCCGCGGGTGAACATGGCAGAGCCGTGCACTCTCGGAATGATATCCACTTCTGCAGCAAGCGGGCGGATCTGTGTGATCTCACGGCCGTCCGGACGCTTGTGATCCTTCAGAATCATCTTACGGATGGTCTTCTTCTCATACTGATAAACTGCCTCGTCCAGAATCGCCAGCCACTCTTCCTTCTCTGCGAAGGCCTCTGCCAGCTTCTCTGTGATCTCAGCGATATTGTGCTCTCTGGTCTGCTTATCATCTGTGAAGACAGCCACTTCCATCTCTGCGGGCGTGACAATCTCTCTCATTGCTGCGAACAGCTCTTCCGGAATTGCGCAGCTGATATACTCCTGCTTCGGCTTTCCGACTTCTGCGACAATGTTATTGATGAAGGCGATGATCTGCTTGTTGATCTCATCTGCCTTGTAAATGTAAGAAATCATGTCGGCTTCAGGAATTTCGTTTGCACCGGCTTCGATCATAATGACCTTGTCAGCAGTGGAAGCAACCGTCAGCTTCAGATCGCCCTTATCCCAGTCTTCCTGACCGGGGTTGACAATAACCTCACCGTTCACCAGACCGATCTGTGTCGTTGCGCAGGGGCCGTCAAACGGGATGTCGGAAATAGATGTTGCAATGGAAGCACCCAGCATGGCAACCAGTTCCGGTCTGCAGGCCGGATCTACGCTCATGACCATGCACTCGAGCGTGACATCATTGCGCATATCCTTCGGGAACAGCGGTCTCATCGGACGGTCAATGACGCGGCTGGTGAGAATGGCGTTCTCAGAAGGTCTTCCTTCTCTCTTATTGAAACCGCCGGGCATCTTGCCGATGGCGTAGAACTTCTCACTGTACTCAACGCTCAGCGGGAAGAAATCAACACCGTCACGCGGCTTTGCGGATTCTGTGGCTGTACACAGAACGGTTGTATCCCCATAGTGCATGAAAGCACATCCGTTCGCCTGCTTGCCGACACGACCAATATCAATGCTCAGCGTGCGGCCGCCCAGTTCCATCGAATAAGTTTTGTACTCTGACATTTTGTTACCTTTTTACCCTTTCTCTTCTCTTCTTGCGCGACTGCGCATGTTACCTGTTAAGCCTGTAACCCTCTCAGGCTGATGTGGAAACGAGAAATCTGATGATTTCTCATATACTATACATAAAAGGCGGCTCAGACCGGCTCATCTTCCGGTCTTCGCCGCCTTCAATGATCTGTATAAGCTTACTTTCTGATACCCAGCTGTGCGATCAGTGCACGGTACTTCTCGATATCGGTTCTCTTAAGATAATCCAGAAGGCCTCTTCTCTGACCAACCAGCATCAGCAGACCTCTGCCGGAGTGATGATCCTTCGGATTCTGCTTGATGTGCTCAGTGAGCTCACGGATCCGCTCTGTCAGAATTGCGATCTGAACTTCCGGGGAGCCGGTGTCACCAGGCTGTCTGCCGTACTTCTCGATAATCTCTGTCTTCTTTTCCTTACTGATCATTTCTTTATCCTTTCTCCTGTTAAAACCTGCAGTCCAACTGTGAACTGCGATCCACCATTCACTGAGTCCGGGCTGGAGAAAGCCGCAAACCAAGCGATGGTATTCAACACAACTATCAAATAATAGCACGCGCCATATTAATTGTAAAGTAATATTCTGTTCTCCGGCATCTGCCCGCGAATCAAACGGCTTCCATCCGGGAAAACGGATGCTTTCCTTTAGAAAATACAGATATATGCCGTATCGCCTTCTATGACAATCTGTTCGTGGGCATCAAACGCATCCCAGTTCTTTCCCTCAAAATGCTCTTTGAAAATACGAGGATCCATCTCCGTTTTTTCAAAATGCCGCTCAGGAGAAGCCACATACTCGATCAGCGAGTAATTCACGACTCTGTAATTCCGGTCATTAATCGCATCCCGCTTGTAATAGACTTCTTTATAATACATCGGCGATTCTGTGTCCGGCTCAGCGGCGAGATATTTCACCGTCTGTCCGGTCTCCGCCTCATAGGTGCGGATGACGTTCAGCACGCCCTCAGCGCACTGAAGATCCAGCGTATTGCTGATCATGCGGTTTGAAATGATAATCTGAATAAAGAAAATATGGACCACCAGAAACAGAACCGCCGTCAGTCTGACGAAGTTAAGCAACGCCTCAACGATTCTCTCCCGGTGCTCATTCTCACTCAGAATATACATAGCTCCCAGCAGCATCCCCGCTTCCAGTCCGTAGAAGGGATACATAATGCGCGGTGCGATGACTCCGTTCGCCACCGGAATGGCACCGAAGGTCACCTGCTGAACAGCGATCAGAAGAAGCAGCGTTCCAAACTCATTCCATTTCTTCTTCAGTACAAAATAAATCGCCATGGAAAAGAAGCTGATCAGCAGCACCAGAAGCGGAAGCCACACAGCCGGCATCAACTCCAGATTACTTTTCAGAAGCTGTCTGAATTCTCTGAAATAATTCAGGACTCCATCAACCACAGATCTGGACACGACCTTTTTCTCGATATTCAGATCTATTCCGCGGCTCTTGAGAAAACGCAGGAACCAGACGCCGGTCACGTAGTTCAGTGCCCCGCAGGACATGGGAGCGCAGATATAAAGAAACTCCTGAACAAATAAGCTGCGGCTCAGTTTTCCCTCATACTTCAGGTACAGCCACCCGGAGAGCAGGATCGCCGCCAGTGCGCAGCTGATCTGATAAAAGGCGGTCATCACCAGAAAGCTGATCATTCCCCACACATAATGCTTTCTGGAAAACAGCAGACAGCCGATGGCGCAGAACAACAGGGAAAACTTGAAAATCGAATAACTCTCGGTAAAGTAGAACAGCTCGGCGAGAAGCCCATTAATGAAAATCAGCGCTGTGGCGGCAATGAAACACGCCTGCTCCAGATGCGTCGTAAGCCTTGTCTCGAACAGAGGCCGGAACATCTTCTGAATGATAAATAAAGACGCCGTAAGAAACAGAAGAAACAGAGCCAGGCTGAAAGTCGGATGTTCAGACGCAAGAAAGCCCAGCTTCTTCCAGGCAAACATATCTACAACCCAGCCCATCCACCGATAGCAGCTGAGTCGGGAGCTCTTGCTGGCTGCCGTATTGATGGTGTCATACAGCGCATCTCCGTTGCCGAAAAGGCTGCGGTAATAGCCGCCCCAGGAAAAGAATATCAGAATCAGATCCGCGATGATCATTTTCAGATCCAGCGTATCCCACTTTTTCAGCTTCCCTAAACTGCTCTTCATTCACTCTCTCCGATGTAATGCTTTTTATATTTCTGCAGCCTGTCCGCAAGACAGTCTGCTCACAAGTTCCTTCGCAATGCGCTGTGCGCCTTGTCCGTCAATCGTTTCCCGCATGCGGTTCTTCTGCTTTTTACGTTCTTGTTCCGAAAGTCCCGTAAGCTTTCTCAGATTCTCCAGTGCGCGCTCCGCCACCGCCTCTGCGCCGTCCCGGTTCTCCCGGGCATCTCCCAGATACGGCATGATCTGAAGCCGGGCACAGGTCTGTGCATTCGGCAGCTGATTGTCCGCCAGCGTGTAGCACAGCGAAAGCGTCCCCAGCGCACAGAGCTCATAAAGGGTCACGCCCGCCGCCGTAACAGCGAAATCACAGCTTCTCATCAGTTCTGACAGATTCCGGACATCCGTCAGCAGACAGATGTTCCCGCAGCCTTCATACTGCTGAAGCAGCATATCCCGATCTGGATTCATCGCGCCGATCACCGCCGTAAGGCGGTATTCATTCTTCAGCTTTTCAAGAAAAGCGGGCAAAATATGGCACGGGTCCGTGCCGCCTGTCAGCAGCAGAACGGACCACCCGTCTTTTATTTCTGACCAAGCTGCGCCGTCTGCATGGAATTCATCCCGCAGCGGCACATAAGACGGCCCCAGCAGGAGCTCCGGAACAGCACAGCGCTCTTTAGTCTGTGAAGACTCCGATTCACGGTAGAGTCTTTCATAAGCCGCCCGATCCGCATAGAAGCTGTAGTTAATCAGTCCGTCTGCTGGATAGGCAAATGCCAGCAGGTCATCCAGATACCACAGTGCTGTACCAGCGCTGTTCAGCGCTTTTTTCTGCTGCCGCATCCGCTCGGCATCCACATCGTAGGAATCTAAAAGAACTACAGCGGCCGAGCTTGCCCCTGCAAGCCGGACAAGTGCCGCTTCAATGTTTTTGCTGCCTTCCTCACAAGTCTTGTCAGAAGCGCCCTCCCCGCTCATAAATTCCCCCTGCAGGCAGACTCGTTCCATCTGCACCGCTTCAGGAAAACGCGGGAGGACCTGCTCGAGAACATGCAGACTTTCCTTTGTCCCAACAGCAAATGTCACGGATGCGCCGGCCCGGATCAGCGCCTGCGCAATAGGCAGGCAGCGCATGATATGTCCCAGTCCGATCAAAGCCCCTGCATCTGCCCGGATAATTACATCAGAATGAGACGCCATCGACATCCTCCCGGCTGAGCGGTGTCCCAAAGAGAATCCGCCGCGCGGCTTTTCCGCTGGAAATCAGCTCATCGTAATACCTTGTGTGCAGGCCGCCGGAAGGCCGGATGGAGCGGATATTCTCCGCTGTAAACGGCTCGCCCGCTTCAATGTCCTTTACGGCATACAGGCTTCTGCGCAGCGCATAGCTGCTCGCCTCCTCCGGTGCCGGGCCGTAGGACACACGTCCGAGTGCTTTCTCTGTATTCCGGATGTCCCGCACCAGTGCGGCAAATTCATCCGCAGACATGGAAAATGCGCTGTCCACGGTTTTATCTTCTGATGTCAGACAGATATGTTTTTCGATAACCTGCGCGCCCAGCGCCACAGCTGCAACCGCGCCAAGGCTTCCCTCGGAATGATCCGAGAGCCCCACCGGTACCTGAAAACGCTGCTTCATGTCCGGGATCGTCAGCAGATGCATCGTTTCGTAATCCGTGGGATAAGCGCTGCAGCATTTGAGCAGTACCAGTCCCGGCACGGGGCCTTCTGCGCAGCCGCGCACCTTCCGGACCGTGTCCACCGCCTCCTGAATCTCTTCCTCCTGCGCCATGCCGCAGGAAATAACCAGCGGCTTTCCCGTCTGCGCAGCCCGCCGGATCAGCGGAATATCCACGATTTCGAAGCTCGCAATCTTATAGAACTCCTCGCCGATGGATTCCAGATAGTCGATGGCTGTAAAGTCAAAAGGCGTAGACAGGAAATCCATCCCGCACCGCTCTGTCTCTTCCTTGATCTGCGGAGTCCATTCCCACGGGGTGTAAGCCTCCTGATACAGATCATACAGATACCGTTCTTCCCAGAGTCCCTTGCCGACCTTGAAAAGGTCGCTTCTGCAGTCGATGGTCAGCGTATCTGCCGTGTAGGTCTGGATCTTCAGGCAGTCTGCTCCCGCCTTGGCCGCCGCGCGGACAATGGCGAGCGCCTTTTCAAGACTCCCTCCGTGGTTCCCCGACATTTCGGCGATAATATAGGTTTTTCCAGT
>JAFTFP010000090.1 GCA_017449485.1 Lachnospiraceae bacterium | reverse complement strand
TGAAAATATCTGCGTAAGGCTGCCGGATTCTGTAAGTTGTTTTCATGATATTTTCTCCTTTTGCTGAGTCAGCGGACCTGTCCCTGTGACTTATTCCTGTGACTCACTTAAAAAATTTACCCCAGGCCCAGAGCACGATCCAGAGCAGGATCGGTACGCCGATGGTCATACCGAGGCTTGCCCGGAACAGCTTGTCAGCGCCGGGTCTGGCTGTCAGCGCAGCATAGAGTGTAAAGAGATACATTCCAACCAGCAGAACGATTGCGACGATCGCCGCAATGCGCTTCGGTGTCCATGGTGTCTTGTCGGATTGGCCCTGATTCTGATCAGGCATAAAAACCTCCGTTCTTCAAAAAGATGAGTCACGGGATCTGTCCCCGTGACTCACCTGAGTCAGTGAACCTGTCCCCCTGACTCAGTATCCGAGTTCTTCGCCGATGAGGACGACTTCGCATTCCTCGGCTGACGGCTTGGTCCAGAGGACCGACAGGCCGCGGCAGATACGCTCGGGGCTCTTGCAGTCGTAGCACTTGTCGGCTTTCACAGCGCAGGGTGTCTTCCTGTTGAGGCGCTGTGCGTTTTTCGGCGCGGCCACGTTTCTGGCGTGGTACAGTGCCGCGTCGTAATCCGGCTGCACTTTATTGCATCCGACCACCAGATAGACCTTCTTATGTCCGAACATGATGGATGCGACGCGGTTGCAGTTGCCGTCGATGTTGACGATCTCGCCGGTCTCGGCCAGTCCGTTGACGCTCGAGACATAGACGTCTGTCGTCATGGCTTTCTTAAGAATCTCCGGCGCGGTGGCTCCTTCCGGCACTCTCCAGTGCCAGATCACTTCGTTGTGCTTTTCGAGCTTCTCATACAGTCCCATCTGGTCGAGCGTGACGGAGCCTCCGAAGCTCACGGTCGTCCCGTCGATGACGCTGTCCAGATATGCTGCTGCCTCCGCAGCGGTATCAAAAACCGAGACCTTGTATCCTCTCTCTTCCAGGTTCTGTTTCGCTTTGCCAAAATCCATCGTACCTACCCCCGTTTGTGGTGCGGAATCCGTCAGCGACTGAGCGGGCTCTCCCTGTAGATGATGTCTTCACGGCCCGGTCCGTTGCTGACCATGGTGATCGGATAGCCGATCTGTTCCTCAATGAATTCAATATACTTCCGGCAGTTCTCCGGAAGGTCTTCGTACTTCCTGATGCCGCGGATGTCGCACTTCCAGCCCGGCAGCTTGACATACACCGGCTTCGCTTTCGCAAGCACGTGTGTGACCAGGAACTCGGTCGTCTGCTCTCCGTCAATATCGTAGGCGACGCAGACCGGAATCTCGTCCAGGTAGCCCAGTACGTCCAGAACGGTGAAGGCCACGTCTGTTGCGCCCTGCAGGCGGCAACCATACTTGCTGGCGACGCAGTCGTACCAGCCGACTCTTCTGGGTCTGCCGGTGGTTGCGCCGTACTCGCCGCCGTCTCCGCCGCGTCTTCTGAGCTCATCTGCTTCTTCCGCATCCAGAATCTCGGAGGTGAATTCACCGGCGCCGACTGCGGAGGAATAAGCCTTGTTGACAACGACGATCTGCTGGATTGCATAGGGCGGCAGGCCCGCGCCGATGGCGCCGTAGGCGGCCAGGGTTGAGGAGGATGTGACCATCGGATAGATGCCGTGGTCCGGATCCTTCATGGTGCCCAGCTGACCCTCCAGCAGGATGGTCTTATCCTCACGAACAGCCTTTTCCAGAAATTCCGGAACGTTGCCGACATAGGGTGCAATCGTATCCCGGTATTCATGGATGGTATTCAACAGTTCCTGGCGGTCGATGGGATCTCTGTGATAGAGATGCACGAGCAGAACATCCTTCTGGGTGCAGACGCGCTCGATCTTCTCCATGATGGCATCGTCATCCATGAACAGCTCGTTGACCTGCCAGCCGATCTTGGCAAACTTGTCGGAATAAAACGGAGCAATGCCGGATTTTGTCGAGCCGAAGCTCTTGCCGGCCAGCCGTGCTTCCTCGCACTCATCAAACAGAACGTGGTATGGCATGACGACCTGGCAGCGCTCGGAAACCATCAGGTTGGGGGCCGGGACACCACGGTCCACCAACTCCTTCACCTCGCCGACGAGCTTCGGAATGTTCAGGGCCACACCGTTTCCGATGATGTTGGTCACATTCTGATGAAACACGCCGGACGGCAGGGTGTGCAGAGCGAACTTTCCGTAGCTGTTTACAATGGTGTGGCCGGCGTTTGCGCCGCCCTGAAAGCGGATGACGACTTCCGCCTGGTCCGCCAGCATATCTGTGATCTTACCTTTTCCTTCGTCTCCCCAGTTTGCTCCTACGACAGCTTTTACCATAATCTCCTCCTCAGTTCCTATACGTTAATGTCCGCGTGCATGCCGAGCTTCTGTGCATTGTCCTCCAGGATCGGTGCGATCACTTCGTCCAGGAAGCGTTCTACCTGGTGCGGTGCGCAGCCGATGTAGTGCATCGGATCCATGGATTCTTCCAGCTCCTCCAAGGTGACGTGGAAGGCAGGATCCTGTGCGATCAGCTCGAGCAGGTTGTTGTCAAGGCCCTCTTCCTTGACCCGGCGGCCTGCCTGCATGGAGAGCTCGCGGATCTTCTCGTGCAGCTCCTGGCGGTCTCCGCCCGCCTTGACCGCATCCATCAGGATGTTCTCGGTCGCCATGAAGGGCAGTTCTGCGCGCAGATGCTTTTCGATGACCTTCGGATAAACCTTCAGGCCGTCGGCGACGTTCAGGCACAGATCCAGGATGCCGTCTGTGGCCAGGAAGCCTTCCGGAATGGAAAGGCGCTTGTTGGCCGAGTCATCCAGCGTCCGCTCAAACCACTGTGTTCCGCTGGTCATGGAAGGATTGAGCACATCCGTCATGACATAGCGCGCCAGCGAGCAGATCCGCTCGGAGCGCATCGGATTGCGCTTATAGGCCATGGCAGAAGAACCGATCTGAGATTTCTCGAAGGGCTCCTCAATTTCCTTCATATGCTGCAGAAGACGGATGTCGGTGGCCATCTTCATCGCCGAGGCGGCGATGCCGGCCAGGCAGTTCAGCACCTGTGTGTCCACCTTGCGGGAGTAGGTCTGTCCGGATACCGGATAGCAGGCTTCAAAGCCCATCTTCTCCGCGAGCATCGGATCCAGCTGATCCACCTTGTCAATATCCCCGTCGAAAAGTTCCAGGAAGGAGGCCTGTGTGCCGGTCGTGCCCTTGCTGCCCAGGAGCTTTAAGTTGCCGATCACATGATCTACTTCCTCCAGGTCCAGAACAAATTCCTGCATCCAGAGGGTAGCGCGCTTTCCGACGGTTGTCGGCTGCGCGGGCTGGAAGTGTGTGTAGCCCAGCGTGGGCTGCTCCTTGTACTCCTCGGCAAATTTTGCCAGCTCAGACAGTACGTTGATCAGCTTGTCGCGGATCAGCAGCAGTGCATCGCGCATCACGATGATGTCAGTATTATCGCCGACGTAGCAGCTCGTTGCGCCAAGATGAATGATGCCCTTGGCGTTTGGGCACTGCAGGCCGTATGCGTAGACATGGCTCATGACATCGTGCCGGACAACTTTCTCTCTGGCCCGTGCCTCTTCGTAATTAATGTCCTCTGCATGCTCCTTCATCTCGGCAATCTGCTCATCCGTGATGGCCAGTCCGAGCTCCTGCTCAATCTCTGCCAGAGCGATCCATAATTGTCTCCAGGTCCTGAATTTCTTGTCCTGTGAGAAAATGTACTGCATTTCCTTGCTTGCGTAGCGCTGTGAAAGCGGACTCACATAACGATCTGTAGCCATACATCCTCCTACTGTTATTTCATTGTGTCGATTCTGCGGCCATGCGGCCCCGGGACAGATTCCGGGTGCGGATCACGGCTTTACAGATTTACCGGGCGGATTGCTCCGCCCGGTGTTTCTGCTTTGTTGTATCTGTTTCTCAGTTCAGGTCCAGCGCAGCGGTCAGAATGGCCATGGAATAGACTTCCATCGCGTTGCTGCCCCACGAGAAGTTGTTGATGCGGGCATTGAGGCCGAGCAAAATCAGGCCGTACGCCTCGAAGTTACCCATGCGCTGTGCGATCTTGTATCCCATGTTCGCGGCATTCAGATCCGGGAAGATGAAGGTGTTCGCATAGCCGGCCACCTTGGAGTTCGGGCACTTCTGACGGGCAACTCTCGGAGAAACGGCTGCGTCGAACTGCAGCTCGTCGCCTTCGATCATCAGCTCAGGATACTCTTCTCTTGCCTTGTTGGCGGCGTTGCGCATCCGGTCGACATCCTCACCGTGTCCGGAGCCCTTCGTGGAATAGCTCAGGAATGCGATCTTGGGAGAAATGCCGAAGTTCTTCGCGCAGTTTGCGGTATCCTCACAGATCTCAACCAGCTGATCTACTGTGGGCTTCTCGTTGATGCCGCAGTCCGCCATCGCGAGGACCTCGTTCTCACCGGTCGCGGAAGGTCTCACCAGGATGACGCAGGACGAAACGATGGAACGTCCCGGCTTGGTCTTGATGATCTGGAGTGCCGGACGAACCGTGTCCGAAGTGGACATGGAGGAACTGCCGAGCATGCAGTCCGCAAGTCCCATTTTGATCATCATAGTGCCGAAATAATTGGGATGGCGAAGCAGTTCTCTGGCCTCGTCCGGGGTCAGGCCCTTGTCCTTGCGGATCTCACAGAACAGATCCACCATTTCCTCGATCTTGTCATAGGTCATCGGATCGACGATCTGTGCGCCGCGGATGTTAAAGCCGGACTCCTCTGCCGCCTTCTGAATCTCATCGGGATTGCCCAGCAGAATCGGCTTTAAGAAATTACTCGCAAGAAGACGCGAGGACGCCTCGAGAACGCGCTCGTCCTTTCCTTCCGTCATGACGATGGTCTGCGGATTCTTGCGCAGCTTGTCAATAAACATGCCAAACCCATTCATTTTGTGTTCCTCCTCCACAATAAAATACCTTCTATTTATTCCGGTCAGGACCGCCTGCGGCACAGACGTTCCAGACGCGCAATATGCATGGCTTCGTAGACTTTTCCGTCCAGCACCAGAGCGCCGCCTCCGGCTTCATGGTAGAGCCGGACAATTTCAGCTGCTCTCCTTAGTGCTTCGCTATCCAGCAGTCCGGCTTCCCGATCTGCTGCAGCACGCGCCTGTGCGGGATGAATCATCAGCTTTCCGGAAAACCCGAGCTTCAATGATGCTTCAAACTGTGTCAGAAACAGCTCCTGATCCCGATACTCAAAGGATACCGTATCCAGCGATTTTTTTCCATATGCAGCTGCAAAAAGTATGATCTGACTGCGGGCATAAGCGAGCGCTTCCGGCGAAGACGGCACGCCCAGCGACGCGCAGAAATCCTCTCCGCCCAGCATCAATGCATGCACCCGGGAATCCCCTGCAATCTGATCCAGGTTCAGGATGCCCCGCGGCGTCTCCACCAGTGCGGCGATCCTCCTGTTCTCAAAGAGATCCGGATAACGGTCTGCCAGGGAGAGATCTTCGGTTTTCGGAAGGACATAGCCTTCGAACTCGCAGTTTTTCAGAGTTGTCAGCTCTTTTTCCACGCGGTCCGTCCCGCCGTTGATGCGGATGTAGACGCGCGGGTGTCTGGCGGCTTCAGATAATTCGGAGGCTTCTGCCGATCTGCTTAGTGCCTGCACCAGCAGCGCAAGTCCGGTATCTTTTTCGTCCGGACCCAGCGCATCCTCCAGATCATAGATGACGACGTCCGCCGCATCCTTTCCCTTCGAGCGCATCATCTTCTCTCTGGCAGGCACGAAAAGCCAGCTTTCTCCACACAGGATATCTGTTATTCTGCTCAATTCTGTACCTCTTCTGTTTCTGAAACTTCTGCCGCGGGCATTCTCGCGGCCTGCGTGAAAGAAGGGAATTTGTTCTTAAGCAGATTGACAGCCTGAGGCTCCAGGCGATTGACGACCATGTCAACCAGTTCCTTGAGCTGTTCCATGTTATTGGCAAAGGCGTCTTTAGCTGTCTTGGAACAGTAGAGCGTGACAAGCTCGTCTCTCGGGTCAGTCTGTTCTTCGCCGCCCTGTTCCTGGCCGCCTTCGCTGCCCTGGCCTTCGCCGCCCTGCTCCTGGCCGCCTTCGCTGCCCTGGCCTTCGCCGCCTTGCTCCTGGCCGCCCTGCGGTGTTCCGGAGGAAGTCGATGATGCGGGCGCCGGGCTGGGGTTGTAAACCGGAGCTGCATTCCCGGAATCCGTGCTTCCAGATCCTGCAGGCTGTGCGGGCAGGTAAAGATCACCAGGCAGAATCAGCGTAAACTGGTGCTCCGCATCATAAACAGAAAGAATTCCGCGGTGACCGAAAAGCGCCGTCGTCTTCTCATCCAGCCAGGCAAGATTGCCGTCCGCAGGATCCATGACCGTCCCGAAGGGCATGTAATAAATAATGACCGGATAATAAACCTTGTCTTCCGCGATCGGGCTGGCAGGTTCTTTATTCGCATCCATCCAGAGGACGGGAACAACCCAGGTTCTTCCGTCCGCACTGGTCAGTGTCGCCTCAGTATCAAAAGGCTTGCCGGGAACCGGTGCCTCCAGATCTGTAATCCGGATACCGCTCAGCTTATTGCCTGTTCCATAGATCTGCGCTTCCTCCGGAATGTGCACGGAGGTCCATTTTTCCTGTGTCTGTGTTGCTGCCTGTGCTGTTGTCTGTGTTCCGGCAGGCTGCGATTCCGGGGCGGGAACAGTTATCGGCGCTGCCGGTGCTGCCATTGCAGCAACAGAATAGTTTCCAAGCACCAGCCCGGCACTGATCAGCAGGGCTGCTGCCTTAATTGTGAGGCGTTTGAAGTGATTCATTTACTGCCTTTCTGTAATAACAAGCTGTGAGTCCTAAAATGCACATACATAGTTATTTTATCACACTTATTAAGGCGATGAAATTCTAAGCAGGTGAGACGAGGAGTGAGACGAGGGGACAGAGCATCGTCCCATTTGTTGAGACGAGGGGACAGAGCATCGTCCCATTTATTACGTTTGAGGTGAAAAGGAAAGAAAGTCGAGGAATTCAATACAACTCCGGTCGGACTGTTTGCTGAGTTTGTGTTGTGACGGGACAGAAATTGCGGAATTCAATACAGCTCCGAACGCGGTGCTTGCTGAGCTTGTATTGAAGCCGGAAGTAAGTCCCGGATGGCAATACAACTCCGCCCGCAGTGCTTACTAAGCAAGTGGAGAAAAGGGAAGAAAGTTAAAGAATGCAATACAGTCCCGCCCGCGGCGCTTGCTAGGCTTGTGTAGCAACGAGAAGAAAGTCCCGGATTGCAATACAAACTCGGCCGCAGCGCTTGCTAAGCTTGTGCTGAAAGGAGAAGAAAGTCAAGAAATACAATACAATTCCGAAAATGGGACGATGCTCTGTCCCCTCGTCTCACACTTCCGGGCGTAGCCCAGCTGCGGAGCGCTGCATCAGGTATCGAGCTTGCCGCCGAGTCTGCGGGGGAGGAGCAGGAAGGACATGAGTGTGCCGCCGAGGAGGCCGCCGATGTGAGCGGTCAGACTGATGGAGGGGTCTGTAAGGGCGGGCGACAGGGAAATCACGATGGAAAGCAGTACACGGCGCAGGGGGAAGATCCGGCGGGTGTTCGGATTGAGTGCAAATACCAGATAAGTTCCGAGCAGGCCGAAAATGGCGCCGGAGGCGCCGGCCGATACGTTGTAGCTTTGAAAAGTGAGTTCTGTGAGAATGGTCAGGAGGCCGCCGCAGATCCCGGAAAAGAAGTAGATCATAAGGAACCGGCTTTTTCCATAGACCATTTCCACATTCGGACCGAGAGCGAACAATGCGAGCATGTTGCTGCCCAGGTGATAAATGCCGAAGTGAAGAAACATGGACGTAAAAATCCGCCACCACTCACCGTTATCGGTGAGCAGCGGCAGATAAAGTGCACCGAAGTGCACGGCTGTGCTGACTTGTTCGCTTCCGCCGGAGAAGGTCTCCAGCAGAAAGACCAGAACATTGATGCCGATCAGACTGTAGGTCGCAACCGGCTTTTCAGCAAGTGCATTCTGATTCATGCTATGGGCATTCCGTTTTCGTCCTTCTCATAGAGGAACTTCTCGGGAAGCGTGATGTTGAAGCCCTTCGCCAGATCACGGAACTGATCGGGCGTGATGGTCTGCAGCTTGTTCGGGCTCATGGACTTCACCTTGACCAGAATCTCTGCTGCCTTCTCGATGGTATGCATCAGACCGAAGGTGGAGTCAAAGGTCTCACCGGAGCAGAACATGCCGTGATGTGCCCAGATAACGGCGTTGTACTCTTCCATCAGTTTGCTGGTTGCAACGCCGATCTCGCGGCCGCCCGGCACCATCCACGGCACCACGCCGACGCCCTCGGGGAAGACCACCGGGCACTCTGTCGCCATTTCCCAGAGCTCGCGGGTGAAGATCAGGTCATCCAGCGGCAGCACATAGGAAAGTGCAATGATGTTGGTGGTATGTGCGTGATAAATGATGCGGTGCTTGCCGCCGGTCACGCGCTTTTTCACTTCATGGTTCAGAAGGTGTGTGGGAAGCTCGCTGGTCGGCAGACCGCCCTCGACGAGCCCCCAGCGGATGCGGTATTTCTCACCCTTCTCATCGATTTCAATCAGTGCAATACTCGCTTCCGGATCAACAACGATATTACGGAAGAACTTTCCGGTTCCGGTAACCAGGAAGAACTCGCCGGCCAGGCCCGGTACGCTGGCGCCGATCTCATGCCAGACGCCGTGGTCCAGCAGACGATCGCGGACAGAATCCACTTCGTGCTCCGTCAGGCGATAGGACAGGTTGCCGCCGTTGCGTTCATGCCAGCCCTGCTCATAACCTTCATTTGCCATCTGTACAAATGCCTGTACAAATCTTCTTTCCAGAATTCTCACTTCTTAACCCCGCCTTTCTTTTTCTTGTTTTATGCTTTGACAATGCTGCAGGATGCCGACCATGCAGCCCGGACATCATCTGATTTCTGAAGCACCGGACGCTCTTGCCGCGGCACAGGCCGTGCGGAATCTCCGCTCCGTCTTAATTGTGCCAGGCGATGCGCTTCACATGCTCATGACGCTCTCCCGTGATCCAGTCCACGTCGTCCGTGAACCAGGTCATGATTTCGAGCATCCGGGTTTCCCAGGCGATGGTGCCTTCACGGTCCTCGTCGGTCTCCTCCTGCTCCATGGTCACATCGATCTCATTATAACCGATAATGTAGTCCCCTGCATTCCAAATTGAGAAGTTGCTGTCCGGTCCCTGCGTTACGTTCCCGCCGCGTGCCTCCACCAGCTTGTCATGCCGGGCCTTGTATTCTTCCTGCATGCCGGGCTTTAAATACGTGGCGAAAACCCTGTGCCGGATCAGCTCCTTGCTCCCCCGCACGACGCCGAAATCCTGATACATCAGCCGCATCTCCTGCGACGGATCACTGATCCAGCTGCCGATCTTCCCGAGCGCCGCCATGATCTGATCATAACGCGCCTTGTCTTCTTCGCTCAGGCTGATACTGCCTTCCTCCGTCTCATAGTAGCCGAAGACGAGATGTCCGATCTCCCACAGGCTGAAGTTCTGCGCGCCTGCGTGATCCAGAATCGCGGTGATGTCCGGCCAGATCCGGCCCAGCTCCGCGCGGAATGCGTTGAAGCTGTCAATTCCCATCGAATAGGCAAAAGCATGACGTTCCATCTTCGTTCCCCCTTCGGCTCTATTAATATTCCCGGTGCCCCTGCACAATCTCGCTTTAGTACTTCCGGTGTTCCTGCACGATCTCGCTTGCTTCAGAGACCGACAGATACGCCGGACGCATGATTTTGTTCGTTCCAATCAGCTCCTCAAGCCGGTGTGCACTCCAGCCGGCGATACGGGCGACGGCGAAGAGCGGTGTAAACAGCTCTGTCGGAATGCCGAGCATGTTGTAGACGAAGCCGCTGTAGAAGTCGACGTTCGGGCTCACACCCTTGAAAATGTGGCGTTTCTCAGCGATGACCTCCGGCGCCACCTTCTCGATGTTCTCGTACAGCACCAGATCCTTGTAGCGGTGCTTCTCAGCGACCAGCTTCAGCACATAGTCCTTGAAGACGAGCTCTCTGGGATCCGAGATAGAATAGACTGCGTGGCCCATGCCATAGATCAGGCCTTTGTGGTCAAAAGCTTTCTTATCCAGGATCAGTCCCAGATAATTCTTCACCTCGTCCAGATCCGTCCAGTCCTTCACGTTGGTGCGGATATCTTCCATCATCTCCATGACCTTGATGTTGGCGCCGCCGTGCCGGGGACCCTTCAGCGAAGACATCGCTGCCGCCATGGCAGAGTACGTATCCGAACCGGATGAAGTGACAACGCGGGTTGTGAAGGTGGAATTGTTTCCGCCGCCGTGCTCTGCGTGCAGCATCAGCGCGACATCCAGAACACGCGCCTCGGTCTCCGTGTACTGCTCGTCAGGGCGGAGCATCATCAGCAGGTTTTCCGCCGTGGAGCGCTTCGGATCCGGGCGGTGAATATACATGCTGGCAAAATTCTCATAGTGGTTATAGGCGTGATAGCCGTAGACCGCCAGCATCGGGAAGGTCGCGATCAGCATCAGGCACTGGCGGATGTTGTCCGGCAGATCCTGAGCGAGTGCTGCATTGTCATAAGGAGCCAGGCTCAAGATACTCCGCGTCATGGAATTCATGACGTCTTTGCCGGGCGCCTTCATAATGACGTCGCGGGTGAAATTTGTGGGCAAAGTCCGGCTTTTGGCCAGGATCTTCTTAAACTCCTTGATATCTGCGTCGGAAGGCTTCTCGCCAAAGAGCAGCAGATAGGCTGTCTTCTCGAAGCCGAAGCCGCCGGGGGCAAATTCCGAGACCAGCTCCTGCACCGGATAGCCGCGGTAGTACAGTTCGCCGTCGATGGGCACACGCTCGCCGTTCACGTTCCGGAAGGAAAGAATTGTGGATATATTGGTCAGGCCGGTCAGAACGCCCTTTCCGTTCTGATCACGCAGTCCTCTGTAGACGCCCAGCTCATCCAGCAGGTCATCCGGAACAGCATCGTTTCTCGAGCACATCGCCGCCTTGATGCCGGCGTATTCCATCATTTTCTGTTCAAAAGCCATCTATGTTCCTCCGTATCAAATCGCTTAGCCGATGGCGTCCAGCGCGTTCGACAGATCCGCGATCAGATCTTTCTTGTCTTCCAGACCGCAGGAAAGTCGGATCATGCCGGCCGGAACGCCTGCTGCCGCCAGCTGCTCATCGTTCATCTGACGGTGCGTAGAAGTCGCGGGATTCAGGCAGCAGGTTCTTGCATCTGCTACATGGGTCTCAATCGCTGCCAGACGCAGCTCCTTCATGAAGGCCTCTGCCGCCGGGCGTCCTCCCTCCAGCTCGAAGGAGACGACGCCGCAGCCGCCGTTCGGCATATACTTCTGTGCAATCTCGTAATACGGATTTCCGGGCAGTCCAGGGTAGTTGACATACTTCACCTTCGGGTGCTGCTGCAGGAACTCCGCGCAGGCCTGACCGTTTTCCACATGGCGCGGCATGCGCACATGCAGGGACTCCAGTCCCAGATTCAGCAGGAATGCATTCTGCGGAGACTGGATCGAACCGAAGTCGCGCATCAGCTGTGCTGTCGCCTTGGTGATGAAAGCGCCGCCCAGACCAAATTTCTCCGCATAAGTAATGCCGTGATAGGACTCATCCGGCTGTGTCAGACCCGGGAACTTGTCCGCGTGGGCCATCCAGTCAAACTTTCCGGAATCGACGATGGCACCGCCGACGCCTGCGCCGTGGCCGTCCATGTATTTCGTAGTGGAATGGGTCACGATGTCCGCGCCCCACTCGATCGGCCGGCAGTTCACCGGGGTCGGGAAGGTATTGTCCACGATCAGCGGAACACCGTGCTTATGGGCTGCCTTCGCAAATTTCTCAATGTCCAGAACCGTCAGTGCCGGATTGGCGATGGTCTCGCCGAAGACTGCCTTCGTGTTGTCCTGGAATGCTGCCTCCAGTTCCTCCTCCGTGCAGTCCGGGGAAACAAACGTGGTGGTGATGCCCATCCTGGCCATCGTAACCGAAATCAGATTGAAGGTGCCGCCGTAAATCGAGGAAGAAGAAACAATGTGATCCCCGCACTGGCAGATATTGAACAGGGCAAAGAAATTCGCCGCCTGTCCGGAGCTGGTCAGCATGCCGGCTGTTCCGCCTTCAAGCGCCGCAATCTTCGCTGCTACATAATCGTTCGTGGGATTCTGAAGCCGCGTATAGAAATAGCCGCTCGCTTCCAGATCGAACAGCTTGCCCATATCTTCGCTGGTATCATATTTGAAAGTCGTAGACTGAATAATCGGGATCTGCCTCGGCTCACCGTTTCCAGGACGATACCCTGCCTGCACACATTTGGTTCCAATTGAAAACTGTTCGCTGCTCATGTCGCTGTTCCTTCCTCTCTTTACTATATATTATGATCCGCTAAGCCATTATGGATCTTGGAGATCCCTAACATTGTATACTTGTATCCACTATTTTACAAGCTGAGCAATGTGTGCCCCGCGGATTCCCGCCCACATCGCAGCCTGGCGCGCTCAGCACGCCGTCAATATTGCAAAATATGATTCTGCTTACAGTTCCATCTCCTCCAGGATTTCGCGCCTCAGCTCCTCTCTGCGATCCTGCAGAAGAAGCAGCTGATTGTAATGCAGGTAAGCCTCGTTGCCGCATTCATTGACAAAGCGGAGGCTGAAATAGCCGGCCGACAGTTCAGAAAGGAAGATCACCATCTCCTGCCCCTCGCCGAAGACCCGGTCGAGATACTTGAACGCGTTTGTCAGATGCAGATCCGTCTTCCGGATCTGTTCCTTCCGCGCAAGCTCCCGTTCCCGGAACCAGTTCTGTGCGGCAGCGTAGCTCTCCGGTCTGGCACTGCGGACCGCCATCAGTGCACGCGCAGTGGTCTGTTCCTCCTCCCGGCTGAGCATGCCGGCTGTTTTCTGCTGCTGCAGGACCGCCTGTTCCTGCGCGAGAACAGTGTTGACTGAATCGGTAAATCCGCCGGTTTCGCCGGATTTTGCCCCGGCTTCCTTCAGAATGGCGAACACTTTCTTCTGAATATCCAGTGTCTGCGCATACGTCCGGAAATCCTGTCCCAGCGCGTCGATCATCAGGCTGATAAAGCTCAGCTTTTCGTCGAAAGGCGCGTGACGGAGCGCGCTGCCTTCCTCCTCCGGGAAGCTGCCGTCCAGGATGTCCGGAATCCGGTAAAGCGCCTGATATCTGTGGTACAGCTCGTAATAGTCGGCAAAATCCCGCGCGATCTCAGGATCCTGCAGGAACTGAACGATCTGCTCCGCCCCGACGGGCAGGGAGAGGGTCTCGCTGACCTGAATCATGTGGGAGAGGTCCTCCCAGCCGCGGGCGGTCACGAAACGCCGCTCGCCGATTTCCTGCCGGATCGAATAGAAGTTTTCCTTCTTGATTTCCAGATAGGCCAGGATCGCGCCGTGAATGCCGATGCGGTAGGCGTATTCCTTCCACGCCTCGTAGTCTTCCTCGATCTCGATCTTTCGCACGCGGTCCAGCGTCACGATGTCAAAATCCCGCACAGAGCGGTTGTACTGCGGCGGGTTGCCGGCTGTGACAATAATAAAGCCGTCCGGCACCTTGTGCGGGCCGAAGGTCTTGTACTGCAGGAACTGCAGCATGGTCGGGGCGAGGGTCTCCGAGACGCAGTTGATCTCGTCCAGAAACAGAATACCCTCCTGCACGTGAGAGCGCTCGATCTGGTCATAGACCGAGGCGATGATCTCGCTCATCGTATATTCCGTCACGGAAACAGTCCTGCCGCCGTATTCCTTCTCCGAGAGCTTCGGCAGGCCGACTGCGCTCTGTCTGGTGTGATGCGTGATGGTGTAGCTCACCAGGTTGATGCCGCACTCCCTGGCCGCCTGCTCCATGATCGCCGTCTTGCCGATGCCAGGCGGGCCGATCAGCAGCAGCGGGCGCTGCCGCTCCACCGGAATCACATATTCGCCTGTCTCGTCCCGCAGCAGATAGGCTTTTACTGTGCGGATGACTTCTTCTTTAGCCTCTTTGATATTCAAGGGGTTTCTCTCCTATATTCTTAGTGTTAAGGAACACCTCGGTGTTCTTGTCGCGAAGCGTGGCGTGTCAGCACCTTCCGCTGTGTGCGAAGCTCATATAAAAAGCTTGACTGCCCAGTCCGGCACGTCCTTGTCGTTCCACTCCTCGTCCTTCCGGAAGACGAAAGCCGTCTCATAGGGCGTGGGCTCCGTGGGATAGATGCCGAAGCCGTCCGTGAAATACATCAGGCCGCGAAGCCCCGTCAGCTCTCCCTGCTCCTGCAGTGTGCGGACATATTCGAAGACCGGTCTGAAATCCGTGCCGAAACCGCCGCGGATCTCGAAATGCCGCATATACTCATCGATATCCTTCAGATCCGTGATCCGGATATCTTTCTGTAGTTTATCATCACATTCGAGAATGTGAATATCTGTGTGGTGAAAAAAGTTGTCCTGACTGCGCAGGATCGCCGCGGTCTCAGCCAGGAACTGCTGCACCAGCACCCGGTCGCAGGAGGCGGAGGTGTCGATGGCGATCACCAGCTGATCCACACGTCTGACCTCGCGTACCTCGTTTTCCTCGATCAGCGGCAGGTCTCCGTAGAGCTGCAGGCCGTAGTGATAAAAGCCGTAGTCAAAGGAATCCGGATCCATCCGGACTTCCTCCCGCAGAATGGAAAAGCGCTGCAGAAATTCCCGGTAATCCGTCTTGCTCTGTGTCTCCATCGTCAGAATCCGGGACAGGCTTCCGGTCTTGCTGCTCTGTTCATTGCCCAGCTCTGTCAGATCACGCAGCGCGCGGTTCGCATGCTTCTTCCATTCCTCCTCCGTCGCCCGCCGCACGGTGGCTTTCAGCGGCGGCATGATGGATTCCGGCTGCGGCTCATCCGACTTCTCCGGCTCCTTTTCCATCCGTTCCCAGAAGCTGTGATCGCACAGACAAAACTCCCGGCGAAGGCGCTTCTCCTCCTGTTCGGTCAGCGGGTGTGCCTTGAAATACGCATAGAGCCTGGGCGCGGTCAGGACATGAACCGCTTCTGTGAGTCTGGCATACCAGTCCTCCCGGAGCTGCGAGTATAGTCTGGCAATCGCCGGATAATCCAGCGTATCCGCCACGGATTCGACCGCAATGTCCGCGCACAGATCATACAGATCCGCGTCTTCATACAGATCCGAGAGAAACATATGGCGGAACAGACAGTGCAGAATCATATGAATATAAGTCCGGTTCAGCAGCTGCTGACGCTCGATAAAGAGCTGACGCAGATATGAGGGATTATAGCGAATGGAGTAAGCGTCCGTCCCCACCCTCGGCGTGGACAGATCCATCTCGAAGGACAGGCTGCCCAGCGCCTCACCCATAAAGCGCATGGAGAGATAGAGCTCCGTCCGGGAGCTCTCCAGAATCCGTTCTCCGATTTCTTTTAATTGTGTCTTCTGCTCACTCATTCTGCCGAAAATCTTAAAGATCTTTCCGTATCAGCTGGATTCTCATTGCATATTATCAGAACACGAACAGGTCATCCGCCGGCGCGAGCCTGCTGCCGGCCTGCATCAGCAGCGCAGTCATCGCGGGATTTCCGGCCCCGGCCGCATCCGCAAGCACGCTGTCCACTGCATCATGATCCAGCAGCTCCTGCGCCCGCTCGCACAGAAACCGGATTTCATCCTCGCGGCCGCCGCCGACCAGCTGCTTTAAGACTGCCGCCGCATTTTGCCGGATATAATTCTCGTATTGAGCTCTGGCCTGGTCCGAAAGTCCCCGCGGCGTCATAAGCCGGTCCAGTGCCACCTCCGCGGCCGCCCGGGTGCCGTCGACGCAGGCGCGCCCGAAGGCTTTGTCATAGGCCGCGTAGTCGATGCCGCTGCGCGAAACGCACTCCCGGAAGGCCATGCCGGAACCGTCAATGTGGGCGTGAACAGCCCGGGCCCAGGTGTCCTCCTCGTAAAAATGATTATAGGAAGGAAATGTCAGCCGCACAGCATCGCCGTCCGTAAATGTCAGAACCAGGCGAAGCGTCGCATCGCAGTCGGAAAGAATCGTCTTAATTCCCGCATACTGCTCCGCACCTATGCGGATTTCTACGGTTTTCAGGCTGTCACAGTGCCGGAATGCGCCGTCGTACACATCAGTGACCGAATCGGTCATTATTACTCTGCGCAGCTTTCTGCAGTTATGAAAGGCAAAAGCACGCAGAATCCGCACACTTTCCGGAATCACTACTTCTGTCAGATCCTGCCGCCGCTCAAAGGCGTGCGCCGCGACGCTGCGCACGGGAAGCCCTCCGACCTCCTCCGGAATGTGCAAATAGGAGACCTCCCCGTCATATCCTGTGACTTCCAGGGAGGTCTCCTGCCTGTTATGAATTCTGATTTCTTTTTCTTCGTATCGGAGAGCCAACTGCTCAGCCTTTCTTCGCCGGAGCCTTCTTGGCTGCCGGTTTCTTCGCGGGCGCCTTCTTCGCTGCCGGTTTCTTCTCAGATGCCGGTGCCTTTACTTCCGCTTCTTTCTTCGGAGCGGCGGCCTTGGCTTCCGGCTCCTTCTTCGGAGCAGCGGCCTTGACTTCCGGCTCCTTCTTCGCCGCCGGTGCCTTCTCCTCCTGGGTCTCGGGGTCGAGCTTCACGGTGCGTACATTTCTGGGTGCCTCACCCGGAATCGGCGCGAGCAGCTTTCTCATCTCGTAGCCCTTGGAGAGATTGCCGTTGATCTTAACCTGGCCGCTCAGGAACATTTTGTCAAAAGTGACCTTGCCGCTGGCGATGTCCACGAGTGTGTCATAGGAAGCATCGACGTACGCATCTGCCGCCTTGTAGGTGTACGGCTGAATTTCCAGCTCGCCCTGGGCATACTTGGTGTACATCGTGCCTTCTGACCGGCCGAAGAAGTGGATCTGGATCACGCGGTCGTAATCATCGGCCACAATGCCAGGATGCTTTCTGCGGTTCTCCACATCAATGCGGTAGTAGGCGTCACGCAGCTTCGCATAGGCCTTCTCGAAAGGAACCTCCCGCTTCTGAGAGTGCTCGAGATCCGCGATGTCGGCGTACATGCGCTGATACTGAACGGCGCTCTTCTCCCAGGACAGATCCTGCTCCATGCAGCGTCTGCGCATGGTGTTGAAGGTCTCCCGGTCGCCAAAATAAACCTTGATCGCATCCACGATCACCAGGTACAGCGCCTTGGGCGTGTAATCCACGAAGGCAAAACCTGTGCCCAGGCCGTCAAATTCCTTATAGGCGCGGACAGAATCGCGCAGGCCGCCGGTCGCGTGGACGATCGGAACGGTGCCGTAGCGCATTGCCATCATCTGGGAAAGACCGCAGGGCTCGAAGCGGGACGGCATCAGATACATATCTGCGCCGGCGAAAACTGCGCTGGCCGTCTCTTCATTATAGTTGCTGGAGAAGCCGACCATGCCCGGCCACTTGGCTTTGGCCCAGTTGAAGTAATCCACGTACTGCTGATCGCCCTGTCCGAATACGATCAGCTGAATGCCCAGATCCATCAGACCCGGGAGAATCTGCTTCATCAGCTCGATGCCCTTCTGCTCATTCAGGCGGGCGACAAAGCCGAGCAGCGGCCACTCCGCGGACTGAACCAGGCCGAACTGTTTCTGAATTTCCCGCTTGCACTTCGCCTTGCCGGCCATATTGTCCGATGTGAAGTTGGCCGGGATCACCGGATCCGTCGCGGGGTTGTAGTGTTCCTCGTCAATACCATTCAGGATGCCGTAAAGTCTGGAGTCAATGGAATCGACGACATCCTGCAGACCGTACGCGTACTGCGGGAAGTGAAGTTCTCTTGCATAGTTGGGCGAGACCGTCGATACTGCATCTGCCATCAGCATGGCGCCCTTCATCAGGTTGATATCGTGACGGTTCTCATACTCATAGCCCAGGCCGCCGGCGTACCAGCCGCCGTCCAGTCCGAACACATCCTCCAGCAGAGAGGCGGCGTACTGTCCCTGATAGGCGATATTGTGAATGGTGTAGACGGTTTTGACCGATTTCAGCTCCGGACGGTAGACCTGCTCGCTCTTCAGATACATGATCACCAGCGCGGTCTCCCAGTCATTGCAGTGAATGATGTCCGGACGGAAGCTGTACTCCGGCAGAAGGTCGATGACCGCGTGTGAGAAGAACGCGAAGCGAAGCGGATCATCGTCATAGCCGTAGAGCTTCGGGCGGTCAAAGAATTCCTTGTTGTCCACAAACCAGACGGTCACGCCGTTCAGCTCGCCGCGGAACAGGCCGCAGTAGAGGTCGCGCCAGCCCAGATGCACGGTGATGTTCTTCACATAGGTGATCTGATCACCGAAACGCTTCTGGACGCACTGGTAATAAGGTGTGACGATTTCCACCTCATCTCCGGCCTTCTTCAGCGCCGGCGGCAGCGAAAAGGCAACATCTGCCAGCCCGCCGGATTTTGAAAAAGGTGCGCACTCACTGGATGCAAATAAAATCTTCATAATGTTTCCCCCCTTTTATATCTCAGAAATTAATGACGGCCTTTTCTTTCCATTTGCCCCGCTTGTACATCGCGAAGGTAATGCACGCGCCGATCAGCCATGTGATCAGCAGCGATGTCGGCATCATATAGAAATTGCCCTGCGGCAGCTCCGGCGTCCTGGTCAGCCCGACCAGAATATAGGCCAGCGGCACGCGGATGATGACGGAGTTCAGAATTGAAATCCACATCGGCGTCACCGTGTCGCCCGCGCCGCGCATGATGCCGGACAGGCACTGCGTCACCTCCATGGCAATGTAGCCGGCCGAAAGAATCTGCATATTATGATAGCTGACCTCGATCAGCTCTTCCGTACTTGTGAAAATCGCCATCAGATGGCGGCCGAACAGCAGGATCAGCACCGTCAGGACCGTGGAGACACCGACTGCCACCAGTGTTCCCTTTTTCGTGCCCTCGGCCACGCGGTCGAGCTTGCCGGCGCCGATGTTCTGTCCCGCGTAGGTCGTCATGGCGCTGCCGAAGGAGAAGGCGGGCATCATGACGAAGCCGTCGATACGCATGACGATGACGTTGGCTGCGATGAACAGCTCGCCGAAGCTGTTGGTCAGGGACTGCACGACGATCATGGACATGGAGAAGATCGCCTGTGTGACACCGGAGGGCAGGCCCAGCCGGATCAGCTGC
>JAFTFP010000089.1 GCA_017449485.1 Lachnospiraceae bacterium | reverse complement strand
TCGACGACGCGGCACATTTGGCCGAGCTGGGCGCATCGCGCCTGGGTACCAGCCGGCTGGTGAAGATTCTGAAGGCCTCGCTGGCGGAGTGAGCGCTTCAAATTGATTAAGTATGGATATTGGATTCTCCTGTTTTCATAAGATCCTCACGCGGATCGAAAAAAGGCATTTCCTGTGCTTTGGCGTCTCGATGATTGTCGGGATGCTGACGCATCTGTATATGATCGCAAACAAAATCTCCAACTGGGACGATCTGACGTGCCCTGCGGGCGTCGGCGGCGGTGAGTGGCACGGCCGCTGGCTGCAGCCGCACGTCTATCGCCTGTTTTCCATCTGGAGTATCCCGGCCATCAACGGAACGATGGCCGTTGTTCTGCTGGCCTTTGCCGCCTGCTTTATCATCTCCGCGCTGGAGATCCGCTCGACGGCGGGCGTCGCCCTGACGGCGTCGGTATTGGTTACGTTCCCGGCGGTCGCCAGCAACATGACCTTCATGTACATCAGCGAGCTGTTTTCGCTGGCGCTGCTGTTCTGTGCGGTCGGCGTCTATCTGACGAAGCGCTTCCGCTACGGCTGGATCGCGGCGATCTTCCTGATCATGGATTGCATGGCCTTGTATCAGGCGTATTTTGCCATTGCGGCGTCTCTTTTCGTGCTGATGGTATTGCTGGAGCTGATTGACGCGAAAGGGCCGGAATCGGGCGCAGAGGCGGTAAAAGCGAAGGCTCTTCGTTTCTTTGATCGCAGTGAGGTGCGGTCCGGCATTAAATATGTGTTGGTGCTGGGTGCCTCAATGGCGGCGTACCTGGTGAGCCTGAAGGTTTCCGGGCGGGAACTGGTGTCGTATAAGGGCATGAACGCCATCGGCGAGCAGTCGGCGGGGCAGTATCTGCGCGGCATCGCGCGGGCCTACCACCGGGTGCTGCAGTATTTTGTCACAAAGCCCGAGAGCTATCTGGAAGGCGTGCCGGCCAATCTCAACCGGTTTGCAGTGGTGGTTCTGCTGGCGCTGCTCATCTGGTTCTTCATTACCAGAAAAGTCTATAAGAATTTTGTGTCCTGCCTGCTGTACTTCTTCCTGCTGTTCATGATGCCGCTGGCGATGGGACTGATCTATGTCATGACGCCGACGCAGGAGCACGCGTCCACGGTCATGACCTATTCCTACGTGTGTCTGTATTTCATGATCATCGCGCTCGCGGAGCGGCTGGGGAAGCCGGAAATCATGGCTGCCGGAGCATCCGGGACATCTGCGGCAGGGCAGAAGAACCTGGCAGAAGAGAAGTCGGTTGACGGGCGGTCATATTTTGCCCGCGCGCTCGCCCTGCTGGCTGCGCTTTCCGTGTTCATGATTTCCTATGCGCACTTCCAGATTACAAACGAGGCCTATTACCGCTCGCTGCTGGCGCAGGAGCGCGTGAAGGTGTATCTGTCGCACGTGATGGAGCGGCTCGAGGAGCAGGAAGGCTACGAGTACGGCGATCCGGTGATCTTCGGCGGCAACTGGGCGCCGGAGAAGCCGCCGATCATGTACCGCGACATGGACAGCGCGAAGTTCCGAGACTTTGAGGGACTGGCGGTGGAGTCCGGGTTCCTCTCGCTCACGATCCGCGGCTATTTCATCCGGTATTTCTTCGGGCTGGACGTGGGCCTGCCGGAAGAGGAAGAGATCACGGCGATGATGGCGCGGCCGGAGTACCTGGCCATGCCGGTGTATCCCGCGCAGGGCTGCATCCAGCAGATCGATGATACGTGGGTCGTGCGCCTCGCGCCGAATTGAGGAAAACGTATCTTTTGCTTCGGAGGAGCAGGGCTGGAATTGCCTGTTGTACGTCAAAGAGCAGAACTGGAATTGGCGATTGTACTTCTGAGGAGCAGGACTGGAATTGCCTGCTGTACTCAAATAACAATTTTATATAAATCGAGTTCAGAAAATTTACAGGATGCCGCGGCATAAAAAAGGCAGGTTTTCGATTTTGCTTTTTTTCTGATCTCAATTTGTAAATCAAGAAAGATTGAGTACAGAAACGAAGACGGTCCGGATCATCGTGAAGATTGAAAAATGTACACAAACAAGCTTTTTAACATAAAGAGTATAGAAAATGTGACTTTTTGAAAAACGGGGGGTTGTTTTCAACTGCAAATCATGTAAAAAATCTGTACTCAAACATCGTACAGAAAGAAAAGCGGTACAGTTCAGAACATCGCCCGAAAATCAAGAAAGCTGCAGCAAGCAAGACATAACAAGAAAGACAAAACAAGCAAGACATAGTAAGAAAGACATAGCAAGAAAAACAAAACAAGCAAGACATAGCAAGCAAGATATAGCAAGAAGGATTCACGGATGAAATACAGACGGATTTTTGTAATCGTAATAGATTCCCTGGGCATCGGCGAGATGCCGGACGCGGCGCGCTTCGGCGACGTGGGGACCGACACGCTGGGCCATATCGCCGAGCAGATGCTGGCGCAGAAGGGCAGCTTTCAGATCCCGAACCTGGTGAAGCTGGGCATGGCGAACCTGAAGCCGATGGCGGGCATCACACCCGCGGCCGAGCCGCTGGGCCGATATATGTCCATGCGGGAGCGCTCAAATGGCAAAGACACCATGACCGGGCACTGGGAGATGATGGGCATTGAGACGAAGGAGCCTTTCATCACTTTCACCGATACCGGCTTTCCAAAGGAACTGATTGATGAGCTGGAGAAGGCCACGGGCCGGCATATCATCGGCAACAAGGCCGCCAGCGGCACGGCGATTCTCGATGAGCTCGCGGAGCGGGAGATCGAAAACGGCGAGCTTATCGTCTACACCTCCGCGGACTCTGTCATGCAGATCTGCGGCAACGAGGAGACGATGGGACTGGAGACGCTCTACCGGTACTGCGAGATCGCCCGGGAGCTGACCATGCAGCCCCAGTGGCGCGTCGGCCGCGTCATCGCGCGTCCCTACGTCGGACGGAAGAAAGGCGAGTTTGTCCGCACGGCCAACCGGCATGACTACGCTGTTCCGCCGACCGGGCCGACTGTGCTGGATGCGCTGAAGACCGCCGGCTATGATGTCATCTCGATCGGCAAAATCAACGATATTTTCACCGGCGCAGGCATCACGGAAAACAATCACTCGGAGTCCAGCGTGCACGGCATGGAGCAGACCATCGACATCGCTAAGGGCAAGCCGAGCCTGGCGATGAATGACGAGGACAGAGCCCCCAGAACCGGGAGCTTCACCGGCGTGTGCTTTGTCAACCTGGTGGATTTTGACGCCAAGTGGGGACACCGCCGCAACCCGATCGGCTACGGCGAAGAGCTGGAGCGTTTTGATGAGAAGTTAGGACAGCTCCTGCCGCTTCTGACCGATCAGGACCTGCTGATCATCACCGCAGATCACGGCAACGACCCGACCTACACCGGAACCGACCACACCCGCGAGAAAGTTCCGTTCCTCGCCTGGTCGCCTGCCATGACCGGAAGCGGCATGCTGCCGGAGACAGACACCTTTGCCGCCATCGGCGCCACCATCGCCGACAACTTTGGCATTGACATGCCCGCCGGCACCATCGGCACCTCCGTGCTCGAACAACTGTGAGCCGCGGGTGGGACGAGGGGACAGAGCACCGTCCCATTTTCAGATAATTCAGACAATGGGACGAGGGAATGGGACGAGGGGACAGAGCACCGTCCCACTTTCAGAAAAAAACATCGAGGAATACGAAATCAAAATGAGTAATTCACAACGCATTCAGAACCTGCCCAAGATCGACCTGCACTGTCATCTGGACGGGTCGGTAGATCCCGGGCTGATCTGGGATTTTCTGCGGCAGCAGGGCCGCGAAATTACACAGGAAGAACTGCTCGATCAGCTGCAGGTGCCGGACGACTGCCCGTCCCTGGCTGTTTATTTAGAGCGCTTCGGCCTGCCGATTTCCTGCCTGCAGACCCGGCAGAACCTGACCGAGGCGGCCTACCGCCTCGCCATGTCCGCAGCACAGGAAGGCGTCGTCTACCTGGAAGTCCGCTACGCGCCCGACTTCTGTAAAGATGGCGACATGAAGACCACCGCCGAGACCATCGAAGCCATTGAAGCCGGTCTCGCAAGAGCCCGCGCGGAGGTTTCCAACTGTGGCAAGACAGAAAATGGGACAAGGGGACAGAGCACCGTCTCACCCATGACAGAAAATGGGACGAGGGGACAGAGCACCGTCCCAACCCAGAGCGCCGTCCCACACGGATTTCTGGCGACAGGAATCATCGCCTGCGCGATGCGGCATCTGCCGCAGGAGCAGAACATGAAGATGTTCCGGGAGGCGCGGGAGCTGCTGGGCAGTGGACTGGTCGCAGTGGATCTGGCCGGCGATGAGGCGGCGTTCCCGATGCGCGAATTTGTGCCGCTTTTCGAGGCGGCGGACCACCTGGGCCTGCCCTTCACGATTCACGCGGGTGAATGCGGGAGTTGTGAGAATGTGAAAGGTGCGATAGAATTGGGTGCAAAACGGGTCGGGCACGGCATCGCCATGCGCGAGAGCCGGGCTCTGCAGATCCTTGCGGCGGACCGGCACATCGGCGTGGAGGTCTGCCCGGTGAGCAACCTGCAGACCAAAGCTATTCCTTCGATCCGCGAATATCCGCTGAGAGCATTCATGCAGGCCGGCATCCCGGTTTCCGTCAACACGGACAACCGGACGGTCAGCAATACCTCCTCGACACGTGAGCTGACGCTTCTGGACGAGAACTTCAGCCTCACGGACGAGGAATTGAAGCAGATTTACCTGGGAAGCGTTGAGACGGCCTTTGCGGATGACACTGTAAAAGATCGGCTGTGGAGGCTGTATGCGGGATAACCTGGATCAGAGATTTTATCAGAATCAGCGCGCTGCGCGGGATGCGGAGCAGGAGCGGCAGCAGG
>JAFTFP010000088.1 GCA_017449485.1 Lachnospiraceae bacterium | reverse complement strand
GACGATGCCGGCAAGTTCCTGCAGGCTTACTATGAGAGAAAGATCTTCGAGAACGACCCGTTTGCGAAGCTGGACCAGGATGGTGTCGGCGAGCTGATGGAGATGGCTCTCAAGAAGGGCAAGAGCGTCCGTCCGGATCTGCACTGCGGTATCTGCGGCGAGCACGGCGGCGATCCTTCGTCCATCGAGTTCTGCCACAAGATCGGTCTGGACTATGTGTCCTGCTCACCGTTCCGCGTGCCGATCGCAAGACTGGCCGCAGCACAGGCAGCCATCGCTTCCAAGAAGGCATGAGCTGCTGAAGCAGTATAGTCCGTTTCAGGCAAAATATGACAACCGCCCGGGGATTTCTCCGGGCGGTTTTTCTGTGTCCTGTCCCGGATGGGGCAGCCCGGCACCTCATGTTTTTAACGTAAACAAGGTTGACGAACCACCTGAAAAGCACTAAAATAGTCAAGACGCCGCTTTAGTGGTTTAAAGCTTTTATGCACCAAACACCTTTGGGAAAACGAGGCGGCGCAGTCGGACCGGCGGGGCCGATCCGATCACAAATAAATGGAAGATCCGGATGGATCAAGGAGGATTAATTTATGAAAAAGAAAGTTATTGCTCTGTTGATGACTGGCGCGATGCTGGCAATGACAGCCTGCGGCGCAGCGGCTCCGGCGGCTTCGAATGAGGCAGCTCCGGCTGAGGATGCAGCGGCAGCTGAGGAAGCAGCACCGGCAGAAGAGGGCAAGACCTATAACGTCGGTATCTGCCAGCTGGTTCAGCACGTGGCACTGGATGCTGCAACCAAGGGCTTCCGCGATGCGCTGACTGAGAAGCTCGGCGACCGCGTGACTTTTGATGAGCAGAACGCGGCAGGCGATACCGCCACTGCTACCACCATCTGCAACAACCTGGTTGCAGAGAACGTTGATCTGATTCTCGCCAACGCGACACCGGCTCTGCAGTCCGCTGCCGCTGCGACGAATACCATCCCGATTCTGGGCACCTCCATCACTGAGTACGGTGTAGCCCTGGATCTGGACAATTTTGACGGAACGGTCGGCGGAAATATTTCCGGTACCTCCGATCTGGCTCCGCTGGATGCACAGGCAGCGATGGTTTCCGATCTCTTCCCGGATGCGAAGAATGTCGGTATCGTTTACTGCTCTGCAGAAGCGAACTCCAAGTATCAGGCAGATACCGTTGAGAAGTACCTGCAGGATGCCGGTCTTACCGTGACCATCTACACCTTCGCGGATTCCAACGACGTCGCCAGTGTTGTGGGCGAGGCTGTCGCGAACAACGAAGTGCTTTATATCCCGACCGATAATACGGCTGCATCCTGCACCGAAGCCATCAACAACGTGGCACAGCCGGCAGGCGTTCCGATTGTCTGCGGTGAGGAAGGCCTGATGATGGGCTGCGGCGTTGCAACCCTTTCCATCGACTACTATGGCCTGGGCTACACCACCGGCGAGATGGCATACGAGATTCTTGAGAACGGCGCAGACATCTCCACCATGGCGATCGAGTACTATCCTGACCCGGTCAAGAAGTACAATCCGGCAATCTGCGAGGCACTCGGTGTCACGGTTCCGGATGACTACGTAGCAGCCGAGTAATTCCGGCAAAATCCGGATCACCGCCGGTGCTCTGTCTTTCTGAAGAAAGGCGCACCGGCACTGAATAAAAATGAGTTAGTCCTGCAGCAGCGGGGTGCTGACAACAGCGCCCCGCTTGTGTTATGATACATCCGCTGACTGAAAAGGAGATTGTATCAAATCTTTCTGCAGCAAGGCTGGCGCGTCATGTCAGCTGATCAACGACGTTCTTGGAGGAAAAAAGATGGGAGCAGCTGCTTCATATTTTGCATCACTGAGCATTCCCGGCCTGTTCGCGAGAATCCCGGCCGGTGTCGCGCAGGGACTGGTCTGGGGCGTGATGGCGCTGGGTGTTTACATTACATTCCGGCTGCTGGATATCGCGGACCTGTCCGTGGACGGCACGTTTTCAACGGGCAGCGCAGTAGCAGTCATGATGATTCTGGCGGGAGTCAATCCCTGGGCCGCGACACTGATCGCGCTGGCCGCGGGACTGGTCGCCGGTACGGTGACGGGGCTTCTGCACACCAAGCTGGGCATTCCGGCCATTCTGTCAGGAATTCTGACGCAGTACGCGTTGTATTCCATTAACCTGGCGATCATGGGCTTTAAGGCCAATCAGGCGGTCAGCGTAGATAAATACGCGCTGATCATCAGCTCCAGAACGATCCCGAAGGCCATTCTCACCGGCGTTCTTTTCTCGGCCGCGATCATCGCACTGCTGTACTGGTTCTTCGGAACGGAGCTGGGCAGTTCGATCCGGGCGACGGGCTGCAATCAGCAGATGTCGAAGGCGCAGGGTATCAACATCAATTCCATGAAGGTGCTGGGTCTTGCGATCTCCAACGGACTGGTCGCCATGGCCGGCGCGCTCTCCGCGCAGTATTCCGGCTTTGCAGATGTCAACAGCGGCCGCGGCGCGATCGTCATCGGTCTGGCAGCCGTGATCATCGGCGAGGTCATCGGAGAGGCACTGCTCGGAAAACATCTGAATTTTGCCGGACGGCTCTCCTTCGTCGTGATCGGCGGCATCATCTATTATATTGTCTATACCATCGTTCTCTGGCTGAAGCTGGATTCGAACATGATGAAGCTGTTTACGGCGGTCATCGTAGCCATCTTCCTGGCGGTTCCTTATCTTCGCGGACAGGCGAAGAGCAGCTTCCGCCGGGCCGGCAAGGACGCGGCGGCTTCTGCGATCGAAGCATACGACCGCGATCCCTATGCGTGGGATGACAAGAAAAAGGATGCTGCGAAGACAGCAGATGGCAGCGCAGACGGGGAGGTGAAGTGAGATGCTGGAACTGAAGAATGTCAGCAAAACGTTCAATCCCGGAACGATCAACGAGAAAAAAGCACTTCTGAATATCAATCTTCGTCTGAATGAGGGAGATTTTGTCACTGTGATCGGCGGCAACGGCGCGGGCAAGTCCACGATGCTGAACGCGATTGCAGGCGTGTGGCCGGTGGATTCCGGCAGTATCCTGATCGACGGCAAGGATGTAACCGGTCTGCCGGATTTCAAGCGCGCAGCTTACGTAGGTCGTGTTTTCCAGGACCCGATGACCGGTACGGCTGCAACCATGCAGATCGATGAAAACCTGGCGCTCGCTGCACGGCGGGGACTCTCGAGAGGCCTTCGCTGGGCCGTGACGCAGGCGGAACGGGAGGAGTACCGCGAGAAGCTCAAAATCCTGAATCTGGAACTGGAAGAGCGCCTGACCGCGAAGGTGGGACTGCTCTCCGGCGGACAGCGTCAGGCACTGACGCTGCTGATGGCGACACTGAGAAAGCCGCGGCTTCTGCTGCTGGATGAGCACACGGCGGCGCTGGATCCCAAGACAGCGGAGAAGGTCCTTGAGGCCACCACAGCCGTCGTAGAGAAGGATCATCTGACGACGCTGATGGTCACCCACAACATGAAGGACGCCATCCGCCACGGCAACCGCCTGGTGATGATGAGCGGCGGCCGGATCATCTATGATGTCTCGGGCGAAGAGAAGAAGAATCTGCACGTCTCGGATCTGCTCCGGAAATTCGAGGAGACCGGCGACGGCGAACTTTCCGACCGCATGATTCTCTCGGCGGCGGAGTAAAAAAGAATTAAGAAAAGAATTAAGATTAAAAAATAAAAGCTTGTAGATTCATTGCGGAGGCATGGTAGGCCTCCGCATCAGCAGGGTAGGTTTGATTCCGAAATGGGGTTTGTAGAATTGTTGCTGACGGCGGTCGGTCTCTCGGCCGACGCCTTTTCGGTGGCGGTCTGTAAGGGACTTGCCTGCGGCAGAAAAAACCGGACTGGGCTCGCACTTCTGTGCGGCCTGTGGTTCGGCTTTTTTCAGTTTCTGATGCCGCTCATCGGCGTCTTTCTGGGCAGCCGCTTTATTCAGTATATTGCAAAATATGACCATTGGGTCGCATTTTGCCTCCTGGCAGGGATCGGTGCCAATATGATCCGCGAAAGCCTGAAGGGCGGCGAGGAGCAGCTGGACAGCCGCACGGATCCGGGCACCATGCTTCTTCTCGCGATTGCAACTTCCATCGATGCCATGGCAGTCGGGCTGGGCCTGGGACTGCTCGGCGTCAGTATCTTTACTTCAGCGGTCTTTATCGGTGTCTGCACCTTCATTCTTTCCGCCGCCGGCGTGCTGCTGGGCAGCAAGGTGGGAGAGCGCTTCTCCGGCCGGGCCCAGATCGCGGGCGGCGTGATCCTGATTATTCTGGGACTGCGCATTCTGATTTCACACCTGATGGGGGCGTGAAAATCCACAGACAGTTCGGCAATATAATGCGCATCATAGCAATATTGTTCACGTGCTATTTCCTGTATTTGTGATACAATTATTGTGTTGGAAAAGGCGCAGGCAGAGCCGGATGCTGTCTCTGTTTCTATGCGGCTGTTTTACAGCCGGATCTGCACCCAAAACACAATGACACAGGAGGGTTACAGACATGAAGATCTATAGTGTAAACGATCCGGAATTCCGGGAATACGGCCGGGTCGTGAAGGGGTATGACCTCACGGAGCTGCTGGAGGGCATGATGAAGACCCCTTGCCCGGCGGATGGGACCATCTATGTACCGGGTGATCCGGAGCTGGAGAAGCTTGCAGTTTCGAAGCAGCTCGAGGAGCAGATGTACGGCTTTATTCCGATCCAGGTCGGCTATTGCAACGGCCACAACAAGCTCCTCAACGCACTGGAGTATCATCGCAGCAGCG
>JAFTFP010000006.1 GCA_017449485.1 Lachnospiraceae bacterium | reverse complement strand
TCTTCTTCCTGTTTCTCACCAAGCTGGACCGATGGATTTTCCGCACCGGCTGCCGGCTGATTGACTGGCTCACGAAGAAAAAGCTGATCAAGCGCACAGACTATTGGAAGAACTGGTACAAGAAGATCATCGATGACTACAGCAGCTCCTTCCGGATCATGTATGGAAAAGGCGGCGGGGTCGCCTGGGCTGCAGTCTTTCTGCTGAATGTTCTGCAGCGCATGGCCCAGCAGAGTGTATCCTCCCTGGTCTATATGGCAACCGGCGGCGATCCGGCCGGCATTCCCACGGTTTTTGTTTCTCAGGTCTTCACGGCCATCGGCTCCATGTGCGTCCCGGTCCCGGGCGGCTCCGGCGTCGCAGACTTCCTGCTGCTCGATGGTCTGATGGAAATCATGGACAAACAATCCGCGGTTCAGCTCGAACTGCTTTCCCGCGGATTATCCTTCTATGTCTGTGTTCTGACCAGTTTGGTCATTGTCCTCGCGGCCTACTTCCTGCGCCGGCAGAAGTACTCTTCTTCGCCCGTTCATAAGTAAAGCGGGTCTTATTTCTGCACCAGTTTTCTCCTGATCAGGAACGGAATTTCATAGACCATCATTCCGACCCAGCCCAGCAGGCACGCCCACGGAATGGCTTCCAGCCCCATGTGGAAATACAGGATCATTGGCGCTGCTGCCGCTACACGCACACCCATATTGATGATGCTGCTGACCAGAGTGATCTTCAGATCGCCCATGCCGCGGAAATAACCCTGAATGCCGTTGGTTGCCGCCGGCAGGATGTACATAAAGGCCATCATCCGGATGTACTGCGTTCCGATCTGGATCACTTCCGGGTCTGTGCTGAACAGACCAATCAGCGGTCTGGCCGCCGCATAAAACACGATTCCCGACAGAATGCCGTAGCCCGCCTCCAGCATCATGCCATACTGAAAGCTCTTCCTGACGCGGTCCTGCAGCCCCGCGCCGCGGTTCTGCGCCATGACACTGGTCATGGCATGGGCGATATTCTGCTCGACAATCATGGCGTAGTCATCCGCCCGGATGCCCGCGCTGTATGCTGCCGCAGAGGCGACGCCCAATGTATTGACCAGGCCCTGCACGCCGACCTTTCCCAGCTGAACCGCGCTCTGCTGCATCGCTGTCACAAAGCCGTAGCTCAGCGTCAGCTTCAGCAGTCCTGCGTCAAAATTAAGCCACTCCCGTCCCAACTGCAGAAGCGGAATCTTCTTCTGGACATACAGCCAGCACAAGAGGCCGGCAAGTGCCTCACTGATGACCGTCGAGAGCGCTGCGCCGTGCACACCCATCCTGAGCACGACAACAAAAAACAGATCTCCTGCAATATTCAGTGCCGCACTGACAGACAGAAAATACAGGGCAGACCGGGAATCTCCCAGCGCGCGCAGTGTTGCCGCAAAATAGTTGTAGAGGAAGTTAAAGATCATCCCGAGTGCGATCAGCCGCAGGTATGCGACCGCCTCGCCAAGAATGGATGGATGAATCCGCAGCAGTGTCAGCAGCTGCGGCGCCGCCAGAATAACCAGCAATGAAACCACTGCAGAAAAGACCATGCCGGCGATCAGTCCTGTACTGATCTGGCGCTTCAGGCGGTCATAGTCTTTCGCGCCGTACATCGTACCGATCAGGACACCCGCACCCAGACAGATTCCCTGTTCAAACAGCATGAACAGCGTAATCAGCGGGTTGCCGGTGCCGACGGCCGCCAGCGCGCCGCTGCCCACAAAGCGTCCCACGATGATGCTGTCCACCGCGTTGTAGGTCAGCTGAAGCAGGTTGCCCAGAATCAGCGGAATTGTAAAGCGGATCAGAATGGGGAGGAGCCTCCCCTTTGTCATATCATGCGTCATGCTCTTCTTTATCTCGAATCGCGATCCACGAACCTCAGCGCGATGCAGCTCAACACACCGAACACAATAATGAACAGCACCAGCATCAGCCAGCATGTCAGAAGGTTGCCCACAGTATATTCAAACATCGGATTCTGATTGTAAGCCCCGGATTCCTGAATGACTGCATCTACCAGGCCGTTCTGCTCAATATACCGGATGACCATATAGACCGGTTTCTGCCCCTCAATCTCCATATCCTTAAACTTGAAGATGGTATTCCAGAGCGTCACCATCGGCAGGCTGTTATAGTTCCCGATGGTCCCCAGGCTCTGCAGTCCCCAGCGTGAAACGGTCAGAACCGTCAGCTTTTTCGCAGCTCCTCCAAGCTCGAAGAAGCCGCCGGAAAATACGAGCTGAATGATCAGCAGGAAAGGCATGACCGTCATGGCCGTCGTCGTATTGTTTACGATGCAGGAAACCGCCAGAGACATGATATCAGAAGCGTAGGTGATCAGAAAAAGCGAGATGAACAGATCCACGATTCCCCAGGGCGTGATGAGACCTGACGCTGGAAGCCGGACTTCCGCCACGTGGCACACGCCCAGCGTGATCGCTGTCTGAAGAAGGCACAGAATGCACTGATAGATCATATGCGCGCCGATATAAGCCCGGATCTTCATGCCGGCTCTGTGTTCGCGCTTGACAATAGCCCGCTCCCGGCAGACCACCTGAATCGAATTGAAAAAGCCATTCCAGATGCACACGCATACCAGTGCAAAGCAGCCCGTCAGCGTTCCTTCCTGCGTGAAAAACATATTCTTTCCGGTTACAAAAGTGACCAGGCCGGCGATAATGGCCGCCATCGGAAGGACTTTCCAGTCGCTCTGATAAAAGAACATTCGCAGAAGTTTACCCAGGTACACCGGTGTCTGTGTCAGTGTTCCCCGATAGTGTTCACGTTTCATCTGCGGCCTCCGTTCTCTGATTAGTAGTCGCCGTGTCTTTTTCTGCAGATTCTGATTCTGCCTTCTTTGCAGCTCTGTATTCGGCAAAGGCAGCTATGTATTCATCTGCCTTTCCTTCTCCGCCTTCCTGTTCCCGGTTCACCCGCATAACAATTTCTTCCATCGTCTGCCGGTCAAAGAAAGCCCTTGCCTCATCCGGGGATCCGTAGAAAGCGAGCCGCCCGCATCGTCCGGAGTCTCTGGCAAGAACGATGACTTTGTCAAAAAGATCAACAACCCGGTCCGGGGTATGCGTGATGGCGATGACAATCTTGCCCTGATCCGCGATCTGCCGCAGCTTCGTGAAAAGCTCTCTTGCCAGAACGCCGTCCAGGCCGGAATCCGGCTCATCGAGGATAAAAAGATCCGGGTCTGTGATCAGCTCTGTACCGATGGAAATCCGTTTTTTCTGACCGCCGGACTTCTTGGATACCAGGCCGAGCTTACCGGCAGTCAGTCCGAGGACATCCATGACCTCTTCTATCCGCTGATTCCGTTCAGATCTTTTTACACCGAGGGGGAGCCGCAGCAGCGCCGCGTCTTCCAGCGTATGAATGACGGTATCGTTCATGCGCAGCAGATCCTGCTGCGGAACCATTCCGATCCGGTGCATCAGGTCTTCATAGTTATCGTAGACGTTTTTCCCTTTCAGGAGGATCTCCGCGTCAGCCTTCTCATAGCCGGTGACCGCATTGATAAAGGTGGTCTTTCCGGCGCCTGAACCGCCGAGCAGCAGAACCAGTGATCCCTCCGGAATCGCAAGCTGAATATTCTTGAGCAGATACCGCTTCTTCATAAAGTCGCGCACTGTCCGCTGCCGGATATTGATGTGCAGGCCCTGATTCAGCGGCACGCCATCCGCTCCTTCCTGCATCTGCGGAAGATTGGCGGGCACATACCCCGCGTCCACCTCATTCCCGTCTTCATCCCAGAATTCCGGGTGTATCGGCTGAAATTTAGGGGAGAATCCCCAGATCAGTGCAGTAATGGATTCAAAGAAGAACCAGGCAGCCACCCATCCGGACTTTCTGCCGAAAACCCGGCACAATCCCCCGTACACCCGGATGACAAAGCCGATTTCCATCAGAAGCGCTGCCACGATTGCCAGCTCAACCAGTATGATATAGTTTCCCTCCGGGTCCAGCATCGGCCTGACGATCCGCAGCGCAACGAGAGCTATATCCAGCAGAATCAGCACCCCGCCTTCTCTTTCCCGGCCGGCACATTCACCCAGCTTCAGATAGCGAAAGCCCGGGATCAGTGCCCACCAGCCCGCTTTTCCACATTTGACAAACAGTGCCCAGAGGCCGGCACACAGCAGCAGATTATTGCACAGCTGAAAGATCTCCTCACTGATATTAATGGACAGCTCCATGAACCCACCTTTCTGCGTCCCCGATGACCGCCTCCAGAAAACGTGTCAGCCCCTCCGGAACAGTGTCATCCGGCATAAGCCCTGTATCTCCCAGAACAACTTTCTTATTGCTGCCATGATAATCACTTCCTGCTGTCACATACAGCCCGCGCTCCTGGGCAAAAGCCAGCAGCTGCAGCCGCTGCTGCTCCGTGTATCTGGAATAATAGCACTCGAGTCCCTGCAGACCGATCGGTTCAAAGCGCTCCACCCGCGCTTTTACCTCGTCCAGCGTCAGATTCTGTGCGCCATCTCCGAAATAACTGTGCGCCAGCACCGCAATGCCGCCGGCCTCTGTGATCGCACCGATGGCGCGCTCCGGCGTCAGATGTCTTGACTTGACCCGGCAGCGATTGATCAGGCCGATAGCCTCTCCGCGTTCCTTCGCATAATGGTGCTTGAGCATCAGATTCGCGATGTGCGGCTTGCCTGGATTGGGGTTGGCCATCAGCTCATCGATTTCATCTGTGGTAAAGGTAAATCCGAACTGCTCCCGCAGAATTCTGATCCGGTTGAGCACCTTGAAGACGCGTGTGTCATGCGCTTCTTCCACGATCTGCATCATGGCCACATTGTTCGGGTCAAAGCGGTATCCCAGAATATGGTATTTGCCAAGCTCATCCTTGCAGGAGAGCTCAATGCCGAGCACGAAGCGTCCAGCCTCCTCCGGGCGCTTCGAGAGCAGCTCCATGCCGCCCTCATAGGTGTCATGATCCGTCAGCGCAAAAAAAAGAAGACCTTTCTCCTTTACTTCGTCTGCAATCTCCTCCGGTTTACATGTTCCGTCTGAAGCCTTCGAGTGAACATGCAGATCTACCCGGCCTCCAATCTGAGCAATTTGTTGTTCAAGTGCGGTCATCCGATTACCTGTTCCTTTAAAAACGCCGGCCGGAGTCTTCCCGCCCAATACGGGCACCCGGTCGGCGCAGCAGCTGTTGTCTGTTCTGCGTTCAGAAGAGCAGTGTGTCCACAATCTGAAGCAGTTCTTCTATATGTTTCCGGCAGCATTCGATCAGAATCTGCCCGTCCGCTGTATTCAAACCATTGCGGCGGATGGTGCGGCGCATGATCCGGGTATAGCCGATCAGCATGGCTTTCTTCTCTATCTCGCGGACTTTCTCCTCGTCCATGCCGTCCAGATACAGTCTCAGGGAGCGGTCCCAGATTTCCTGTGCCGTCTCTCTGGAAACTCCGAGAAACTCTGTTGTGATCTTTTCGTCCGTTTCTCCGTAGCCCACATAAGCATTGTACATGGACGCCAGTTCAAAGATCGGATGTCCAACACAGAGCGTATCCATATCGATCAGGAGGCTTTCTCCCTTCTGATACATGATGTTTTTCAGGTGATAATCCCCATGAAGCATATGGTCCGACTCCGGAACCTCTTCAATCAGGCTGTGGAGTTTTCCGTACTGATCTGCCGGCAGATAATCCTTCAGGAAATCAGCCCAGCCCAGCGCAACCTGCTTCATGCTCGGCATGATCGGATCCTGTGTCTGCGTGGCGTGAATCGATTTCAGCAGCTCAATGGACATGGCAACTACTTCCTCGAGCGGTTTAACCTGCTCTGTCAGCAGTTTCAGGAAGGACTTCGCATTCAGAAGCTCGAAGACCGCGCCATAGTGATCCTCCACCCGGACGATATCGTACGGGATGGCGGTGGGAATGCCCAGAACAAAAGCTGTGCGCGCCAGCTCGCGCTCACGCCGGATTTCCGGCAGAGCCTCCAGACTGTAATAGACCTTCACGATGGTCTCCGGATCAATCCGATACACTTTGCCGTTCGCGCCCTGTCCGATCACCTCACACCCTTCGACGCTGACGACACGGTACGCCTTCTGCACCGTCACCAATTCTGTAAATCCGGTCACATCCAGAATCTCATAGACTTCCGGTGAGACATCGGTCATCAGGACTTCATTTACCTCGCGGCGCAGGCGCAGAATCACCCGCAGTCCGGCGCTGGAAATATACTGCAGCTGTCCGCAGTTCAACTCAATTTCTTCGTAGCTGCCACCTTCCCGGAGCGCATTGATCCGCTGTTCCAGCTCCGGTGCATTGGCGGAATCAATATGATCTTCCAGAAACAGGATCAGCCTCTTGCCGTCTGCTCTGCTTCTCATGTCACTCATCTTTTCTCCTGTCTGTTTCTTTTATTACGATGGTTCTATGACCTTTCAGAGGTCTTGTCAGAAGAATTTGAACAGGTGCAGCACATTCTCACCATCGCGGTATTCGTATTCCACCTTATCCATCGTCTTTCTGACCAGAAAGATGCCCAGTCCGCCGATTTCCCGTTCTTCAGCGGAAAGCGTGGTGTCGGGTTCCTTCGCGCTCATCGGATTAAATGGAACACCCTGATCGCGGAAAATGATCTCCACCCCGTAAGGCTCCATGATCGGCCGCACTCCCACTGTCAGCGTTCCCTTCTTATCCGGATAAGCGTACATGGCGATATTGGCAAAGATTTCATCAATTGCCACACTGATCTGAGACAAGGCCCGGAGCGGGCAGTCCATCTGCTCCAGTTCCCCTGCTACAAAATCTGTTGCGGCGGCGATGTTTTCAACCTGTGCGTCCAGTTCCAGCTCTCTGGGCTTATTCATACTGTCGCCTTTCCCTTCCATTCCTGCGTAATACAAACACATCATGGTAATATCGTCAAACTGCGGCGTGCCTTCGGAAAAATCCTGCAAAGCGCGCATGACCTCTTCCATGTCATCCTTCGGGTGTGTTCTGCCTGTATTTCTGTTCAGCGCTTCCAGCATCCGATCCGTACCGAACTGTTCGTGTGCGGCATTCTCTGCCTCCGGAACACCGTCCGTATATACGAAAAGCTTGCTGCCCCGCTGGAGCCGCATTTCATACTCATTATATTTTACACCCTCCATACCTCCCAGCACAAACCCATGGCGATCTTTTATTAACTCAAATTTCCGTCCGGGTTCATGACGACCGGGTACTCATGTCCGGCATTGGCAGCGACCAGTCTGCCGGTGTCCAGCTCCAGCACACCCAGCCAGACTGTCACGAACATCTCCTGCGCATTATTCTGGCAGATCTGTTCATTGGCGCGCTCCAGAACAGAACGGGCATTCAGTGCCTGGTTGTACCCTTCCTGAATGAAAAGCTGTGAGATAGAGACCGTATACATCACCAGCCCGGTCAGCAGCAAGATGCCGCCCAGGATCAGGGAGGCCATCAAGGTCGCATGGAATACCTTCGCGGCGAGAGAATAGTGCTTCTTCTCCCACTCTTCCATTTCTCTGATTGTTTTTTCGGGCATCACAATCCCCCTTTGCCGCCTCTTTACAGGTTATGAATGATTCGGAGCAAGATCGCGATCAGAAGGGTTGCGGCCAGCATCGCCGCAATGGAAATACGCCACTTTCCGCCCCGGTTGAAGCCGTAGAAGTCCTCCCAGCCGCCGCGTTCCTCCCCGGTCAGCACCACCTTGTACAGATATAGTATGCCGTACAGCGCCGTCGGAAGCAGTCCTGCGAAAGCAGCTGCCATTGAGAGCCGGCTGCCCTTTTCCAGAAAGCAGAAGCTCACAAAGCACAGCAACGGCCCGATCAGGTGAAGATACAGACCTTCCCTGGCCAGCAGCGGCCCATAGCCCATGGAAGGGCCGAGGAAGAACAGCACTGTCAGCAGCGTGACCATGACCGCCGTTGTACTTAAAAACTTCAGAAACAGCTGGCCCTGTGTCAGTACTACGGCCTGCCCCGTAAGCGCTGCACTCTCCGGAATTAACAGAATCAGCGACGTGATTCCGGCAAAGACATTCGAGAGCGTCGTAAAAAAGCGGAAAGCCCGCAGGCCGCTGCGAAAGCTGCGCTTCCCATCCTCTGTCCTGAAATAAGTCTGTACACTGAGCACCGTGCCGGCCACAACGGCCAGATTGCATATGAATGCCGCGATCATTCTTCCACCTCAACAATCTTTCCTGCATCGTCCAGCTCGACGCGCTTCAGTCCCAGCTCTCTTACGAGGGCAAAAGCCGGCTCGATATCCGCGTCGAGGCAGGCCAGGGAGTGCGCGTCCGTATTGATCAGTACGCGGATATCCGCCTCCGCCGCCATCTCCCAGAATTCTCTTCTGGGATAGATCGGTGCGGCGAGCCCCCGCTCCCGGGTTCTCGCATACCCGCTCGTATTGATTTCCAGCGGCATGTTGTGAGCCTGTGCCGCCTCAATAATCTCCCTTGCACAGGACGCCGCCTCCGGCGTCCAGCCCATATGATTCTCAGCCGTGTCCAGCGGCCTCCCGAACAGATCCGGGTGCGCTCCGAAAGTGAAAAGCCCGCTTTCAATGATGCCGACATAGAGCTGCGCATAGAGCAGCAGCTGCTCTGTCCCAAAAGGCTGGGTAGAAAATGGATTCAGCACTTCGGGATGATTCTTCAGACCGTGCACGGAGCCGACGAGATAATCCATCCCCATTTCTCCCAGATAGTATTCCCGGAAAAAGGAAAGATCCTCCGGCGCATAGTCACACTCTGCGCCGCAGAGCACCCGCACGCCGCAGATCCCGTCCGCTTCCCTGCAGGCCCGGACATAATCTGCGATCACATCCAGATCCATGTGCGTCGGGTGATTGACCTCTCCCGGACTGTAGGCGTGATCACTCATTCCCAGGCGGTTCATGCCGAGCGCAGCGGCGCGGCGCGCATAATCTGCGGCGTCCTTTTCGGCATGTTTGCAGCGAAACGTGTGCGTGTGAAAGTTATTCCATCTGTGTGTCAAAATGAAGCCTCCTGCCGGACCATAATGAGTAATTATAACATATACGCTGCTCTTGCCCCAGACCGGTTTGAATGCTATGATGGCGGACGGAAAGAAGGATAATAGAAATGAATGATGTCTGGATGCGCGCTTTTTCGCTGTTGTTTTTTCTTGTGTTGGGGCTGATTCTGAAAAAAGCAGGTGTCGTACACCAGTCGGATTTCGGCGTTCTCTCCCGGATTGTGCTGCGGGTGACGCTTCCCTGCGCAGTGGTAGTCAATTTGAACGGCGCGGACATCGACCTTTCCATGCTGGGCATCACCTTGATGGGACTCATGATCGGCGTCCTGCTGATGGGCTGCGGCTATCTTCTCTATATCAGAAAAAGCCGGGCGCTGCGGGCCTTCGGCCTCCTGAATCTCGCCGGCTTCAATATAGGCAATTTCGCACTTCCCTTTATCCAGGGCATGCTCGGAGCGACCGGTGCGCTCGTCACCAGCATCTTCGACGTAGGCAACTCCATCGTCTGTCTGGGCGGCGCCTACAGCATCGCGTCCCTTGTAAAATACCGAGGTGAAGGCCAGTCTGCCGCCGCCTCCTTCCGGCGCGTCGGCAAGGCGATGATCACCTCGGTACCCTTTGATTTCTATATCGGAATGGCAATTCTCGGACTGCTCCACATTTCCCTGCCGGATCCGGTTGTCGCCGTCGCACAGGTGGGTGCGAATGCCAATCCGTTCTTGAGTATGTTCATGCTGGGCGTCGCGTTCCGCCTCGGCTCCGTCCAGGAGCGCTTTGGAGAAATGCTCCGCATCCTGGTCGTGCGCTACGGCGTCTGCATCGCGATTGCGCTCGCAATTTATTTTCTGCTGCCCTATCCGGAAGCGGTCCGGCAGCCGCTGTGCCTTCTGTGCCTTGCGCCCATCGGCTCCGCGATTCCGCCCTTTACCCACGAGCTCGGCGAAGATTACACCTTCTCGGGCACCATCAATTCCATCAGCGTCCTGATCAGCATCGCGCTGATCCTGGGAACCATCACCGTTTTCTTTGCCTGAAGATTCACTCGCCGCTGACCAGGAACTTGCTGTCCTGCGTAATCCGGCCGGACAGCGTGGCAATCTGCCACTCGGCCTTTCCTTCATCTGTAGTAACCGTCATCGTTCTGGACGGCATGCCCTCCGGCACGGTTACGGCAAACTCAGCCATCTGGCCCTGATTCAGTCTGATCGTTTCTCCGCGGTCGATCCGAACGCGGGTGTTGTCCTTCAGCGCAAGGACATACACGTGGTCCAGTGCGCCTTCTTCCACCGTCACAATTTCTTCCGCCCACACCGGCACATCCGCCGGGGGATTGACCAGGATCAGGCACTGCGCATCCTCCGGGGCCTCCTCAAGCAAGGCCTTCCAGTTCTCCGGCGTGCGGTGCCTGCGCCAGTCCTTGTAGCGGTACATACCCTCGTCCGGGTATTCATATTCGAATTCTTCCGTAAAAGTGACCTCCTCGCCATTCTCAATCTTCCAGCAGTCCGCCAGTACGTATTCCCCATCGTCAGAGAAGGAAAGGCCAAAGATTTCGCCCTCCTGCACCTGTCCGATTACATGGCCTTTATAGTCATAGATCTCACTCCAGGCGGAGTAGACGGCTGTGGACAGGTCCTCGCCCTGCCAGATCAGATTGGCGCCGGTGATGCCTTCCTCAAACTCTCCGGACGCCAGGGAAAAGAACAGATATTGACTGACGTGGGGATTCACATGGCACTCAGCCACAATCCAGTCTCCGACCTGGAAGCAGTCCATAATCGCAGTGGCCGCCGTGTCATAGTCCGCCAGGTCATATTTTGCACCATTATAAGTAAAGACGCGGTCCTTCCAGGAATACTCCGGCTCCAGATCGCCCAGATTATAGATGCCGTAGAAGGAGCGCGGCACCTCCGACACTTTCGTGACGGCACCGGTGCGGTCTGCCTCCAGCTGCACCATCATCATCGGATGCGCGCTCTCCCATGTTCCGATATGCTCGATCAGAGACAGATCCGTCCTGTCTGTGATCGAAAGCTTCTGCACACCGATTTCTTCCATTTCCTCGAATCTGCCGCCGATGAAGCGCCGGTTGGTATAATCCTCCAGCATCTCCTCTTCGATCGGCTGCATCACCTGCGCCAGCGGCGCACCGTCCTCATCCCGCGACCACACGAAGGCATAGCAGGATCTGTCCGGGAGGTCTTCCTGCGTCTCCTGAATCCTGTTGGCCCGGCGCAGAATCCAGGAATAACTCCTGTCAGAATCCGCGGCCTGGCGGATCCGATCCGGCTGAAACAGCGATACGGACATAAAGGTGTCGCCGTTGCCGACCTCCTCCAGGTACAGATAGTCCTCTCCCGCCGACCGGCCGGTGTAGAAAAGGCCGGAGGATTCCACGGAGCCGTAGAACTGATAGCCCTCCATGTATTCGTCCGGTATTTCTTCAAAAGTAATCCGATATCCGTCCGGCGCATCCGAGGCGTCCGCCATCAGTGCCGTGAAGGACAGCATCCCGTCGCAGGCGGCGTCCGCGCTATCTCGCTCAAACGTGCAGCTGCCGTTCTCCCGGATGGTCAGGGAGGCATAGTCCTTTCCGGTCTCCTGATCCGTAAACGCCCAGGTTCCTGCGAGATATGTCAGAATGTCTTTTTCCGTCTCCAGAGAGACCGCCAGTTCCCTGGAGGTGCTTGTGCCGGCGGCAGTCTTTTTCTTCCCCTGCTCTTCCTTTTCGTTCTTTTCTTCATCTGCCTTTTTCAGGCGGTCCTGCAGGCTCTCCCTCAGAATGGAGTGTGAAGAATCTGATTCAGCAATATATTTCTGATCAGCTGCCTGGGCGCTGTGGCTGACAGCCAGGCTGCATCCGGCCGCCAGTGCAGCCGCCATAATCCATAATCCGATCTGTTTTCTCATCGAATGCCCCTCCTGTAAGCTGAATAGAACGCCATTCCATCTGCCTATAATTATACCCTTGTGCCCTGATCCATAAAAGAAAAATCCTGCTTTCAGGCAGGATTTTTCAGAATATTCCACGATATGATCTGCGTTTTCTGTTTTCAGCTGTACTTCATTTCTTCTGATAGCCTGTAATGAAGGTCATCACGATACAGATTATTGCTGCCCATGCGAAAAACCGATGCCATTTCATAGTCTGTCTTCCTCCTTAGAAATCTGTCTGTTTCCGAATGCTCTGTTCCGGCAGAAGCCGGGTCATGCTGCGCAGGCCCGCTGCAATCGTCGATCCATTGTGCAGCAATGCCGACGAGGCGGGCGGCAGGATTCCCAGCACCCCCAGAAGAATGAGCATGGTGTTGAAGCCCATGATGAAGCGGTAATTGCTGTCGATCCGGTCCATGAGCGCCATACTGATCTCACGAAGCTTCAGAAGCGGAAGCAGGTCATCCGCCGAGATCGTGATGTCCGCGATTTCCCGGGCAATCGCCGCTCCGTCTGAAATGGCGACGCCCGCATCTGCCTCGGACAGCGCCGGGGTGTCATTGATCCCGTCGCCGATCATGATGACCTTCCGTCCGGCCTCGTGTTCTCTGCGGATAAACCCGGCTTTATCCTCCGGCAGGACACCGGCATGGTATTCATCAATCGAAAGACTGCGTGCCGCCGCGGCTGCCGTGCGCTCATTATCCCCTGTCATCATGCAGATTCTGCTGATGCCGAGCCGGTGCAGCTGTTCGATCACATAAGGCGCTTCCTCGCGGAGCGGATCGAAAATGCACAGCACCGCCCGCAGCACACCGCCCACAGCCAGAAACAGGTGGGAATACTCGGCCGGCAGCCCGGACAGCGCTTCCTCTCCGCCCGGCGGAACAGTGCAGTGTTCATCCTCAAAGACAAAATGCCAGCTGCCGATGACGGCCTTCTGCCCGTCTATTTCACTGGCTATGCCATGTGCCACCACATAGTTTACAGTGGAATGCCGTTCCTCATGAATCAGCCCGCGCTTTTCCGCCTCCTTCACCACTGCATTGGCAATCGAGTGCGGGTAATGCTCCTCCAGACATGCAGCCATCCGCAGACACTCATTCTCATCAGCGCCGCCGAAGGTCACAATCCGCACAACCTGCGGCTGTGCGTGGGTCAGCGTTCCCGTCTTGTCAAAGACAATGGTCTGTGCCCTCGCTGCTGCTTCCAGAAATTTCCCGCCCTTGACGGTAATCCCATGCTGCCCCGCCTCACGGATCGCCGACAGTACAGACAGCGGCATGGACAGCTTCAGTGCGCAGGAATAGTCAACCATCAGAAACGCCAGCGCCCGGTTCAGGTTCCGGGTCAGCAGATAGGTCAGCACACTGCCGGCCAGGGAGAACGGCACAAGACGGTCTGCCAGATGAAAGGCGGCGGTCTCCGTCTCCGATTTCAGCTTTTCCGACTCCTCGATCATCCGGACGATCTGATCATATTTGCCGCTTCCGGCTTTCTTCGTCACCTCGATGAGGCACTCTCCGTTCTCCACGACGGTCCCTGCATACACATAGCCGCCCGCCTGCTTCTCCACCGGCACGGATTCGCCGGTCATCGCAGCCTGGTTGACCATCGCGGCGCCGGAAATCACTCTGCCGTCCAGCGGGATCACATTGGAAGTCCGGACCAGAATCCGGTCGCCCTCCCGCACGTCCTTTACAGGGACCAGCACCTCCTCTTCTCCGTTTTTCATCCAGACCCGGTCCACCCGAAGGGACATGGACCGCGCCAGATCGTCAACCGATTTCCGGTGTGTCCATTCTTCCAGCAGCTCGCCGGTTTCCAACAGAAACATGACAGAGGAGGCGGTCGGATAATCCCTGCGCAGAACAGAGGCAGTGATCGCCGCCGCGTCCAGTACCGGCACCTGCAGTTTTCCTTCCGCGAGCAGTCTCAGTCCTGTCCGGAGATATCTGAGGCTTTTCAGCACCGTAAAAGCATTTCTCACCGGCGCTGGTACCAGCAGCCGCCGCAGAACGCGCCATGCGATCTTCATGACCAGCTTTTCTTCATACTGCCGGTTCAGCTCCCGCCCCGTCTTCTCCGGTACCAGCCCGGCTGCCGCCGGATCTGTATAGGCAAAATGTGACAGATGCCGGATCAGCTTCTGCCGGTTCACTGAACCTTCGGCATAGCAGATGACTGCATCCCCGGTCCGCTCATAGACCCGTACATCCGAGACAAAGCTGATATTTCTGAGATCGAATTCCAGAATATCCGCCTCTTTTACCGTCATGGAGCAGGGGAGCATCCGGACGCGCAGGCGGCCCGGTGATTCATGCATGATCCTGCATTTCAAGACTCTGTCTCCTCTGCGTCTGCGCTCACCGGATGATCCGCTTTTTCTTCGCATGCCTCCTGTGCGCACTCGGAGAGATCCGCGATCTCCTGCTCCCGCTGTTTCAGCGCCCGCTCCTCATTGATCGCTGCTGCATCCGCTGCAATATCCTCGCAGTTTTCCCGCACCGCAGTCACCTGTTTCATCACCTGATCCTTGCCGCGCATCACCGCTGCGGTGCAGTGCGTATAGACCTTCTTAGCATCCTCGCTGGTCAGGATTGCCACGCCTGCCGTGCCGACCAGTACGCCGCCCAGGAAACACCCGAGCTTGCCCAGATTCCATTTTGCCATGATGTTCTACCTCCTGTTGTTTATCAGCCTCTGTTAGTGCTGTGCCTTGTTAGAACTGTCTAACCTCGTTTAGTATAAACTAACTCCGGGGCAAAAACAACGGCTCTTCCGCCGGATGCAGAAGAGCCGCTGCTGCTAAGCTGCTGTTATGTGAAGGCCGGGGCGGGATGCTCTGAAAAGCAGCTCAGAAAATCTGGCAGCCGTTCCGTCCCGCCTCCTTGACACGGTAAAGTGCCGTGTCGGCGTCCTTGAAGATGTCGCCCTGCGGATTTTCCCGATCCGAGAAAGCGATGCCCACGCTTAAGGTTACCGGCGGCAGATCATCCTTGGGATGCGCCAGCAGATCCGCTGCTTTCCGGATTTTGTTCAACACCAGCTGACCCATGGAGCTGTTGACGCGCGTCATGATCACCACGAATTCATCTCCGCCGATCCGGCACAGAACATCGACAGACCGGAAGCTGTGGCGCAGAATGTCCGCGACCCGCTGCAGCACCCGGTCCCCCATCACATGCCCGTAGGTGTCATTCACACTCTTGAAATGATCCACATCCAGAATGATCAGCGCGATATGATCCTGATCCACACTTTCCATCATCAGATCGTAGGCGCCGCGGTTGAACAAACCGGTCAACGCATCATGGGATGCTTCATGCCGCAGTTTTTCATGGGCTTCTGTGTTTTCCTCCAGCACTGCATTATAAGTGCGGGCGACAAAGCGCAGTTCCTCCGCACCGGCCGGTGTGATCGGCTCTCCGGCCCGCATCTTTTCCACCATGGTCTTCAGCGGCTTCCGGACCAGTTCATTGATAAAGCCTGCCATGATCAGTACGATGACCAGCAGCAGAATGGTCAGCATCAGCTGAAGGATCACCAGCCTGGACAGACGCACGGATGCATTCTCAAGCTCCTGGCTGGAAACATGAATCAGCTCC
>JAFTFP010000087.1 GCA_017449485.1 Lachnospiraceae bacterium | reverse complement strand
TTCTGAATGATAAAGGAATCGATGTGCTGATCTGCGGTGGTATCGGCGGCGGTGCACAGGCCGCGCTGCAGGAGCGCGGCATCGAGCTGTGCGCGGGAGCAGCAGGAGATGCTGATGCAGCGGTCGCAGCCTATCTGCGGGGCGAACTGGAGAATACCGGTGCAAACTGCGATCATCACGGCGAGGGGCATCATTGCGGCGAGCTTGATTGCGGAGACGATAAGGAGTGCGACTGCGGTAGCCACGATAACGGTGAAGACTGTCACTGCGGCGATGACGAAGAAGGTTGCTGCGGTGATGACGAAGAAGGTTGCTGCGGTGATGACGAAGAGGGCCGTGCCTTTGGATGCTGCAGCGGAACCCGTCTGAAGGGAAAGAATGTCGGGAAGAAGGTCTCAGTCCATTACAGAGGGACTTTCAACGACGGAACACAGTTTGATTCTTCCTATGACCGCAATGCACCGCTGGAGTTCATCTGCGGCGCCGGCCAGATGATCGCCGGTTTTGACGCTGCCGTGGCGGACATGGGAGTAGGCCAGGCTGTGGACATCCACCTGATGCCGGCGGAAGCGTACGGTGAGGTCGATCCGGCTGCTTTCTTTACCATCGGTCTTCCGCAGCTTCCGGGCGCAGAAGAACTGACCGTTGGCGAGAAGGTCTATCTGCAGGATCAGTTCGGACGGCCGTTCCCGGTTAAGGTTGCGGCAAAAGATGACAAAACCATCACCTTCGACGCCAATCATGAAATGGCGGGGAAAGAACTGAATTTCCGCATCGAACTTCTCGAGGTGGAGGAATAACACAGGCCGCCTGACCGATGTTGACGAACCCTCGGAATATGGGGGAAAATGAATGTGGTACAGCTTTTGACCATGTATGAATGACTCAACTGAGGATGCGGAAAATACGATGAGCAGATATACGATCGAAGAGATTCCCCAGCTGCGGGTTCTGGGAAGAAATGATGGCATCAGGGATCCGCTGAATGTCTACTGGCACGGCGGCGGGCTGGAGATGAACATCATAGCGACCGAACTGTGGCTGGATGTGCGGGTCGACTACGACTTTATGGAGCCGTGGCTCGTGGTCTTTATCGACGGTGCGCCGATCCAGCGCAGGATGCTGACGAAAGAGGACACAAGAATCCCGATCTTCCGCGGGATGGAGCCGGGTGTGCTGCGCAATGTGCGGATCATCCGGGACACGCAGCCCATGCCTTTTGACCCGAAGATTATGCTGCAGATCACGGGGCTTGAGACGGACGGCACGTTCGAGGAGCTGCCGGAGCCGGCGCTGCGCCTGGAGTTCTGCGGCGACAGCATCACCTGCGGCGAAGGCCTGGTCGGCTACGGGGACGACAACGAGTGGCGGGCAGCCTATCTGTGCAATATCGGCGCCTACACGATTGAGACCGCCAGGCTCCTGCAGGGCGAGTGCAGGATGGTGAGTCTCGGCGGCTGGGGATCCTATGTCAGTTATGACGGGCAGAAGGCACATGCCATCCCGCTTTATTATGAGCAGGTCTGCGGCATGTACGGCATCGATGCCGAAGGGACTGCGGAAGCTGGTGCAGGTGCAGCCGGCGCGCATCAGTTGTATGATTTTACTTCCTGGCCTGCGGACGTCGTCGTAGTTAATCTAGGGACAAACGACAGCAGCGGAATTGCGAATGCGGCGACACAGGAAGAGCAGGCTGCGGAGCTGGAGGCTTTCACGGAGTCAGCCGTGCAATTCCTGAAGACAATCCGGCGGTGCAATCCGGACGCATACATGATCTGGGCATACGGAATGCTGGGAGATCCGCTGCGCCCGCAGCTGACGGAAGCCATCCGGCGCTATCAGGAGCAGACGGGCGATGTGCGGGCGGAGTATCTGCCGCTTCCGAACACGGAGCCCGGAGAGTTCGGATGCCGCCTGCATCCGGGACTGCCGAGCCACAGGAAGGCGGCGCAGGTCATTGCGGCGAGAATCCGCGAATTGCAGGAACAGGGGGGTATCAGATCATGAGCTGCAGGAACAGGAACACGTGCGAGGTACAGGGCGCAAGCGGTGAAAAGAGAGAAATTTACCGGTTGTTAATACAGCTTCTGAGGTGGAATTTGATGAAGTGGCGGTGAAACGGGAAGAATGTCCCGAATGTCAATACAATTCCGACCGCAGCGCTTGATTAGCAAGCGGTGAAACCGGAAGGATGTTCCGAATGTCAATACAGTTTCGGCCGCGCACTTGATCAGCTCAGCGGTGAATAGGAGAAAAAGCGACGTTTGTCAATACAATTCGGGAGACGGACAAGCGGTGAAACCGGAAGGATAATCCGAATGTCAATACAATTCCGGCCGCAGCGCTTGTTAAGCAAGCCTGGGAAGGCATTGAATTTTAAGAAGAATAAGGGAGGAGAGCATGAGCAAGCAGAAGATGTGTGTCGGTGTGATCGGCGCGGGAGCCATCAGCGACATCTATCTCACAAACATGATCAACAAGTTTGATCAGCTGGAAGTGAAGTGCGTCGCGGCGAACCACGTCGAGAACGCACAGAAGAAAGCGGAGCAGTATGGGATCAAAGCCTGCACGACGCAGGAGCTGATCGACGATCCGGAGATCGATCTGGCAGTGGTTCTGACACCGGTCGGCGCGCACTACGGCCTGATTAAGCAGGCACTGCTCGCCGGGAAGCATGTCTACACGGAGAAGACGATCGCGGACAGTGTCGAGAAAGCGCAGGAGCTGGTCGCGCTTGCAAATGAGAAGGGGCTGTACCTGGGCTCCGCACCGGACACGTTCCTGGGCAGCGCGCTGCAGACGGCAGCCAAAGTCATCAGCGACGGTCTGATCGGAGACATTCATTCTTTTGTCATCTCGGCGAACCGCAACAACAACCTGCTCCTGAGTCTCTTCTCCTTCCTGCGTCAGCCGGGCGCCGGCATCGTCTGTGACTACGGCGTCTACTACATGACGGCGCTGGTCAGCCTGCTCGGCCCGGTCAGAAGAGTCGGCGGCATCACGAGCGCGCCCTATCCGACACATGTCAATGTCCTGCCTACGAGCCCGGAGTTCGGACAGGTGATGGACACGCCCAACGAGAGCCAGGTCGCAGCCGTCGTGCAGCTCGAGAACGGCATCACCGGCACCTTCCACATCGACGCTGACTGCACACTGCGGGACGAGGCATATTTTGCCATCTACGGCACGAAGGGCATCCTGTACCTGACGGACGCCAACGGCTTCGGCGGCACCGTCCGCTTCCTGCCTGATTCCACAGACTGGCGCGTGCCTGCACAGCCGGTCGAACTGTGGAGCTACACCCCTTACAGCGAGAATTCCAGAGGCGTCGGCCCCGCCGATCTCGCGGAAGCGGCCTTCGAAGGAAGACCCTGCCGCGCGTCGAAAGAGATGGCCGCGCATGTCCTCGATGCCCTGACCGGCATTCTGAAGGGCGGCGAGAGCGGGCAGTTTGTCGACATCGAATCCACCTGCGAGAAGCCGGCCATGCTGCCGGTCTGCGCGATCGGCGCGAAGAACATCGGCCACGCTTCTTTCAACATGGAGAACGTCGGCGAGATGATTCACTTCTACTGCGACGTGCTCGGCATGCAGCAGCAGTTCCACCTGACCTGGGGCGGACTCGCGGATCTGATCCGGGCGCGGTCAGCGGAGCCGGACGAAGGAACCGCCCGGATGCTGGCGGAGCTCGACGCGAAAAAGGACGAGAAGTGGATTACGTATTTCAAGCTTGCCGACCGGCAGTTTGTGGAATTCTTCCACCCGGCGGGATCGCCGCGGCGCGAGATCGCGGACCGCAGGAAGAACTACGGATATACGAAGCTGAATTTTGAGGTGGAGTCGATCGAGGCGCTGCGCGAGAGGCTCGTCTCCTTCGGCGTAAAGCTTGACGACGATATCCATCCGACCATCGACGGCGCGCGGGAGATCACCGTGCACGATCCGGACGGGAACGAAGTGCAGTTCACCGAGTATCCGAAGGGAGACACGGCGCGGATCGCGATGCCGCCGGCCCCGGAGGGACACAGCTGCTCGCAGGTTCTGTACACGACACAGGTCGCGTATCAGGTCAAAGACGCCGTCAACATGGAATATTTCTACCGCTTCGGCCTGGGCCTGAAGAAGGTGTTCCGGCTGACCTACGCAGACCTGGCTGCCGCGCTCGAGCAGGGCGGACAGGCGGATCCGAAGATGCTCATGGGCATGAAGATGATGGGCGACAAGTCGTGGATCGACTACATCGAGGTCGCGCCGCACCAGTACATCGAGCTCTTCCACACGGATGGGCAAAATCTGGAGGTGGACCGGGATCTTGCGGACGCAAAGGGTTATCAGCACCTGTGCATCGAGGTCGAGGATATTCATGCGGCATGGGATGCGGTGATCTACAACGGCCTCAAGCCGGATGAAGAAATCCGCCTCGGCCCGGACGGCGCGTATCAGTTCTGGCTGACGGACCCCGACGGAAACCGTCTGGAACTGATGCAGTACACGGATGAAGCGCTGCAGCTGAGCTGAGATGCGGCCAAGCGGCGCAGGATCATAAGGAGTGACAGAATGTTAGATCAGAAAACACTGGAAAAGTACCTCGGGCTCTGCATGGAGTCGGCGGCGGATTTTGCCGAGATCTATGAGGAGCTTGAGACGAAAGAAATCATCACCATGCTGAACGGCAGGGTGGAGAACGTGAACGAGGCGGTGACGAGCGGCATCGGCATCCGCCTGATGGCGGGCGTGCAGTCCGTCTACGCCTACACGAATGAGACCGGGGAGGAGGCGGTGCTGCCGCTGATCCGGGATCTTGCCGCGGCGCTGGGCGAGGGGAAGGCGGACGAAGAAAAGAAGGCCGTCGCGCTGACCCGCGTGGAATATGAGAACCGGCACCCGGTGAAGGTTGATTTCCGCACAGCTCCCCTGGCGGACAAAGCATCGCTTCTCTCGCGGGCGACGGACGCGGCGATGGCTGCGGACGAGCGGATCGTGAAGGTGCAGGCGGTGCTCCTGAACGTGAACCAGGAGGTACAGATTTCGAACAGCGAGGGCAGGCTCATCGGCGATACGCGCGTGCGAACGCGGATGATGGTCGATGCCTTCGCACAGGAAGGCGATAACTTCCAGAGCGGCGGCGACCGGCCGGGTGCGGGCATGGGTCTGGAGTTCTATGAGCAGACGACGCCCGAGGAGACCGGGCGTGAGGCTGCCCGGGTAGCGATCGTCAACCTGTCCGCGGGGGACTGCCCGTCGGGCAAAATGCCGGTCATCATCGACAACGCGTTCGGCGGCGTGATTTTCCACGAAGCCTGCGGACACGCACTGGAGGCGACGAGCGTCGCGAAGAACCAGAGCGTCTTCTCCGGCAAGCTCGGACAGCAGATCGCGAATCCGTGCGTGAGCGCGGTGGACGACGGGACGATCCCGAACGCCTGGGGCTCGGAGAACATTGACGACGAGGGCAACTTCCAGCAGCGCAGACAGCTGATTAAGGACGGGATTTTGACCTCCTACATGATCGACCGGCTCGGCGCGCGGCGCATGGGCATGGAGGCGACCGGCAGCGGGCGGCGCGAGTCTTACCGCTACGAGCCGACCTCCCGCATGTCCAACACCTTCATCCTGCAGGGTGACGCGTCCTTTGAGGAGCTCTTCGAGGGCATTGAGAAGGGCCTTTATGCAAAGAAGATGGGCGGCGGCAGCGTCAATCCCCAGACGGGCGAGTTCAACTTCTCCGTCGGCGAGGGGTATCTGATCGAGAACGGCAAAATCACGAAGCCCGTCCGCGGCGCGGCTCTGATCGGAAACGGCCGCGACATCCTGATGAATATCGACCGCGTCTGCAGCAACTTAGAGCGCGGCCAGGGCATGTGCGGTTCAGCCAGCGGCTCGATCCCGACGGACGTCGGACAGCCTGCGATCCGCGTGACATCCATTACAGTCGGAGGAACCGCCAATGAATAAGGAAAAATGGATTCAGGCCGCACAGGACGGCGGCTTTGAGAGTTTTGAAATTTATGAAGCCCTGTCAAAGGAGCGAAGCCTGCGCTGGTTTGCAGGCGAGATGGAATCCTTTGTGACGAGCCGGGTGACAGGTTATGCCCTGCGCGGCATCTACCAGGGGAAGCTTGTGAGCTACGCCACGGAGAATCCGGACGATGGCCAGATGGAGCGCATCCTGTCGGTTATGAAGGAACAGGCCGCCGCGATCACGTCTGAGGACGAGAGCTTTATTTTGCAGCCGCAGGAGACGGAGTGCGTGAAGAGCACACATCAGTTTATTTCTCCGGATGCGGGGAAGGTCAAAGAAGCGCTCGCCTATGTCGAGAAGCAGCTCCTCGCCTTTGATCCGCGCATGGTGCAGGTCACGCACCTCGAGTGGAGCGAGGAGGACTACTACCGGCTGATCACCAACTCCTTCGGTATGCGGGCGGAGGACGCGGGGCATGTCCAGGTGCTCGTCGCCGGGGCGGCCGCCGTCTCCGGGGAGGAGGTCCGCGATGACTTCCTGGTCCGGACTGTGCAGGATTTGTCTGATTTTGACCTGGACGCCTTCGTGAAGAAGCTCGGCGACACCGTGATTGCCAAATTCGGGGCGGCGCCCGTCGCGAGCGGGACGTATCCGGTGATTCTGGAGAAGGACGCGATGACCAGTCTCTTCGCGGCCCTGTCCGGCATGTTTTCCGGCGAGAAGATCGGCAAAGGCCTCTCGCCGCTGCGCGACAAGATTGACACGCAGATTTTCTCGGAGCTGGTGACGGTGATCGACAACCCGCGCAACACGGATTATGTTAACCTGATGAATTACGACGACGAGGGGTGCCCTACTCGGGAGAAGACCGTCGTCGAGCGCGGCACGTTCCACACGATTCTGCACAGCGCGAAGAGCGCCGCGCGGATGGGAACGGTGAGCACGGGCAACGGCTTCAAGGCATCCTACGCCTCGGCGGTCGACGTGCGGCCGCAGGGCTGCTATATCGTGCCGGGCACAAAGTCGCTTGAGGAGCTGGAGAAGGAGATGGGCGACGGCCTCGTGATCACGGACCTCGCGGGTCTGCACGCCGGCATCGACCATGTGACGACGGACTTCTCGCTGCAGTGCTCGGGCTATCTTGTAAAGAACGGCGTGCGCGATCGGAGCGTCACGCTGATCACGATCGCGGCGAACTTCCTGGAGCTGATGAAGCAGGTCCGGGCGCTCGGAAACGATCTGGACTGGAACTACCGCAGCATCGCGGCGCCGAGCATTCTGTTTGAA
>JAFTFP010000086.1 GCA_017449485.1 Lachnospiraceae bacterium | reverse complement strand
GTCATGATCAAGGAAATTGAGGCGGAGGCAAAGGAAGAAGCGGATAAGAAGGCACGGGAGTATGTGATCGGCGCGATTCAGCGCTGCGCTGCAGATCATACTTCTGAGAGTACGATCTCTGTCGTACAGCTGCCCAGTGATGAAATGAAGGGCAGAATTATCGGCCGTGAAGGCCGCAATATCCGCACGCTTGAGACGATGACCGGCGTCGAACTGATTATTGACGATACGCCGGAAGCCGTTGTCATCTCGGGCTTTGATCCGATCCGCCGCGAAGTTGCGCGGATTGCGCTTGAGAAGCTGATCGTAGACGGACGGATTCATCCCGCCCGGATCGAAGAGATGGTGGAGAAGGCACAGAAGGAAGTCGAAGCGAGAATCAAGGAAGAAGGAGAAGCAGCAACCCTGGAAGTGGGTGTGCACGGAATCCATCCGGAACTGATCCGGCTCCTCGGAAAGATGAAGTTCCGCACCAGCTATGGCCAGAATGCGTTGAAGCATTCCATCGAAGTGGCACAGCTGTCCGGACTGCTTGCCGGAGAACTTGGACTGGACATCCGTGTAGCCAAGAGAGCAGGACTGCTTCATGACATCGGTAAATCGGTAGACCATGAGATGGAAGGCTCTCACGTACAGCTCGGCGCAGAACTGTGCCGGAAATACCGTGAGTCGCAGATCGTGATCAACGCCGTCGAATCCCATCACGGAGATGTGGAACCGACGAGCCTGATCGCCTGCATTGTGCAGGCAGCGGATACCATTTCCGCATCCAGACCCGGTGCAAGACGTGAGACGTTAGAAACCTATACAACCAGATTAAAACAGTTAGAAGAGATCACAAACAGTTTCAAAGGGGTAAGTAATTCGTATGCCATTCAGGCAGGCAGAGAAGTTCGTGTTATGGTAGTTCCTGATCAGATCAGCGATACGGACATGGTATTGCTGGCTCGCGATATAGCCAAGAAGATCGAAACCGAAATGGAATATCCGGGCAATATCAAGATCAACGTGATACGTGAATCAAGAGTGACAGATTACGCCAAGTAAAGAGCGGTCACTTGCAGCAGAAGCCGGGAACGGAGGTGCGTCGCATCTCCGTTCTTTTTTTGTGCAGATCCGTCAAAGAAAATCGGCCGGGCATTTACAGGTCTTCCCTATCCCGGTTCTATCGGGTAAAATAACATTTTGAGTTAGCAGGTGAATTCGAGCTGTCCATCCAGCAGAGTTCATCAGAAAGAGGGAAAACAGATGAGCAGAAAGAGTTATGATCGGGTACTGCGCACCTTAATCCGCAAGGGCGCGATTATTGATTACTATGTTGACCATATGAGGCTGGAAAACGGGATGGAGGAGGATTTTGACTTCATCGATCACAAGGGTGCTGCAGCGGTTGTGGCAGAGCTTCCGGACGGCCGGATTCTGATGGTGCGTCAGTACAGAAATGCACTGGATCGGGAGACGCTGGAACTGCCGGCGGGCGGCCGGACTTCCCGGGAGGAACCGACGGACCTGACTGCCATGCGGGAGCTGGAGGAGGAGACAGGTTATCACTGTGAGAAGGTAGAGAAACTGATTTCCTTCCGCTCGACGGTGGCATTCTGCAATGAGCTGATTGATGTCTATGCAGCGCAGAATCTGACCGGCGGGAAGCAGCATCTCGATCCGGATGAATTCCTGAATGTGGAGGCGCACGAGCTGGATGAGCTGATCGGGATGATTTATGACGGAACCATCGAGGATGGAAAGACGATCGCCGGACTGCTCGCTTATGCGCGGAAGTATCGCTGATCAGGTCATAATTCCGAGGCATACGAATGCTGGACAAAGAGATTGAAGAATATCTGGATTACAGGCGCCGCGGCGGGCTGGGAGAGAGCAGCCTGTCCGCATATCGGGCGGATCTGATGCATTTCCTGCAGTTTGCGGTGGATATGGGCTGTGCAGAGGCTGAGGAAATCAGCGGCTCCATGCTGTCTTATTATCTGGACAGCAGAAGAAGAGACGGCATCGGGGAGAGAACGATCGCAAGGCAGATCAGCTGCCTGCGGGGATTTTACAGATATCTGATCCGGGGAGGGCGTTCCCGGCATAATCCGGCAGATGAGCTCAGGGCGGGACAGGAGATTTCTGAACCCCATTCCGTGAGAATTCCGGGACGAAGGGAGATTGAGCGGCTGATTGCACAGCCGGATCCTTCATCTTTTGCCGGACTCAGAGATCAGACCATGCTGCGGATTCTGTGCGAGAGCGGCGTGCGGGCCGGGGAACTGGCCGCCATGCAGCTGCAGGATGTGGACCTGCGTATTCTGCTTCTGACTGTAAACCGCGAGAATCCGGATGTGCGCACGCTGCCGGTTTCCGGCGAGACGGGACGCGTGCTGACTGATTACCTGCGGGCGGCAAGCATTCTGTTTCCATCCAGACAGGCACCGCTGTTTCCGGGCCGGTCGGGGCTCAGGATGTCCAGACAGAATATCTGGAAAACGGTCTGCAAATATGCCAGGCAGGCGGGCCTTGGCAATATCATCACGCCGTCCTCACTGCGGCTTTATGCCGCGGCTGCCAGCCTTCAGGATGGGATCGATCCGGAGACTGTCCGCATACGGATGGGATATGAGTCAGACTATGTCATCCGGCTGATCCAGAAGCAGATCGGACAGCAGGCCGAATGGAGGCGTTCCTGAACGGCCGTATTTTAAAAAGAGCACAAATCGGATATAATACTTTTATCAGTGAATCTGTGAGGAGCTACTATGTCATTCACGTTTGTACAGGCGCTGCCCTCGCCGGAAGAAATCCGGGAGGAGTATCCGCTTCCGAAGCCGTTTGCAGAGATCAAACGACGCAGAGACCAGGAGATAGCAGATGTTCTGACTGGGAAGAGTGATCGGTTTCTTGTCATTATCGGACCTTGTTCTGCAGACAATGAAGATGCAGTCTGCGAATACGTGACCCGGCTTGCGAAGGTGAACGAGAAGGTTAAGGACAAGCTGGTTCTGGTTCCCAGAATCTATACCAACAAACCCCGGACCACGGGCTCGGGCTACAAAGGAATTACTTCTCAGCCGAATCCGGAAGGCAAGACCGACTTCCGGGCCGGCCTGGTCGCTATGCGCAAGATGCAGATTCATGCGATCGAAGTTTCCGGACTGACTGCAGCAGATGAAATGCTGTATCCGGACAACTGGGGATATGTACAGGATATTCTGTCCTATGTGGCCATCGGTGCGCGCTCTGTGGAAGACCAGCAGCACAGACTGACCGTGAGCGGCTTTGATGTCGCGTCCGGTATGAAGAATCCCACCAGCGGTGATTTCAACGTCATGCTGAATTCCATTTACGCCGCACAGCATCCGCACTCGTTTGTATACCGGGGCTGTGAGGTACAGACCACGGGCAATCCGCTGGCACATGCAGTGCTTCGCGGCGCGGCCAATAAGCGGGGCGAGAGCAATCCGAACTATCACTACGAAGATATCATCCGGCTTGTGCATCTGTATAATGAGCGCAATCTGCAGAACCCGGCAGTGGTGATCGATACGAACCACAGCAATTCGGACAAGAATCACAAACAGCAGATCCGGATTGCCAAGGAGGTTCTGCATAACCGCTATGAAAACCCGGAAATCCGCAATATTGTCAAGGGATTGATGATAGAGAGCTACCTCGTGGAAGGATGCCAGAAGATCGGAGAGGGTGTATTCGGCAAGTCCATTACGGATCCGTGCCTGTCCTGGGAGGACTCAGAGAGGCTGATCTACAAGATCGCCGAGCAGGTCTAGGCCTGACAGCGTTCTTTCTCCGTCATGAGATGATACAGGCGGAGAAACAGACACCAGTACAACAGGCAGGAGGCGGCTGCGTCGGCATCCTGCATTGTATAGCAAAAAGAAAACAGGGGTAACAGCATGAAAAACTTTTTGTATGCGGCATCTGAATGCGTACCGTTTATCAAGACGGGCGGACTGGCGGATGTAGTCGGATCACTTCCGAAGGAAATTGACCGGGAGTACTACGATGTCCGGGTTATTCTGCCCAAGTACAGATGCATGAAGCAGGCGATGAAGGACAAGCTGGAATACATTACCGAGTTCTACATGGATTTTGACTGGAAGAGCTGCTATGTGGGACTGCTGAAGGCGGAACTGGAGGGTATTACCTACTATTTCATCGACAACGAGGATTACTTCAACACACCCCGCCCTTATACGGATGATGCGTTGTTTGAGATCCGCCGCTTCGCATTCTTCTCCAAGGCGGTGCTGTCCGCCCTGCCGACGCTTGGCTTCAGACCGGACCTGATTCACTGCCATGACTGGCAGACCGGACTGGTTCCTGTTTATCTGAAGGAGCGGTTCCAGGAGAATGAATTCTATCGCGGCATCAAGACTGTCATGACCATCCATAACCTGAAGTTCCAGGGCAAATGGAATGTTCAGGATGTGGAGAGCATCACAGGCCTTTCCGGCTACTACTTCACACCGGATAAGCTGGAGTTCAACAAGGACGCCAACCTGCTGAAGGGCGGTCTGGTCTATGCAGACGCCATCACGACGGTTTCACCGACCTATGCGGAAGAGATCAAGACGCCGTTCTTCGGCGAGGGTCTGGATGGCCTGATGAATGCGCGCTCCAACGACCTGCGCGGTATCCTGAACGGCATCGACTATACGGATTTTTCTCCTGAGGCGGACAAGTATATTGCCCGGCCGTACAATGTCACCAATTTCCGCAAGGAGAAGGTGAAGAACAAGACCGAGCTTCAGAAGGAGCTGGGCCTTGCACAGGATGAGAAGGTGATGCTGATCGGCATTGTCTCCAGACTGACGGATCAGAAAGGCTTTGATCTGATCGCCTATGTCCTGGAGGAGATGCTTTCACAGGATGCCATTCAGGTTGTGGTGCTGGGCACCGGCGAAGAGCGGTATGAGAATATGTTCCGCTATTTCGACTGGAAATACTCGGACAAGCTCTCCGCCAATATTTTCTATTCCGAGGAGCTGTCTCATAAGATTTACGCGGCAAGCGACGCATTCCTGATGCCTTCGCTGTTTGAGCCCTGCGGTCTGTCTCAGCTGATGTCGCTCAAGTACGGCACGCTTCCCATCGTCCGTGAGACGGGCGGTCTGAAGGATACAGTACAGCCGTATAACGAGTACGAGAAGACAGGAACCGGCTTTACCTTTGCAAACTACAACGCTCATGAGATGATGGCGGCTGTCCGCTACGCTGAGCAGATCTTCTATGACAAGAAGCGTGACTGGAACAAGATTGTGGAGCGGGCTATGCAGGCTGATTTCTCCTGGAAGGTCAGCGCCGGCAAGTACCAGGTCATGTATGACTGGCTGATCGGACCCACAGCATAAAGATTTTTTTAGCAGGAACAGCGCAGACAGGTTTCATGGAGCAGGAAAGCAGAAAAAGTGTAATCATGCAGGCCGGGATCCTGGCAACGGCGAGCATCGTTGTCAGGATCATCGGACTGCTCTATAGAGCGCCGCTTACGGCGATCATCGGTGATGAGGGTAATGGGTATTACGGATTTGCCTTTAATATTTATACCATCATTCTGATGATTTCCTCTTACAGTGTGCCTTCAGCTCTTTCCAAGATCATGGCCCAGAAGCTTGCGCTCGGACAATACCGCAATGCGCAGCGTGTGTTTCACGCTGCGCTTGTCTATAATGCGGGAGTCGGCATTTTCTTCGGCTTCCTGATGTACTTCGGGGCTTCCTGGCTCGTTCCGCCCAATTCCGTTTCCGTTCTGCGTATGTTTGCACCGACGATTTTCCTGTTCGGCATTCTCGGCGCGCTGCGCGGCTATTATCAGGCGCAGGGCACGATGGTGCAGACCTCCGTTTCCCAGATCCTTGAGCAGATCGCCAACGCAATTGTATCGATCGGCGCGGCGGCGTTTCTGATGCATCTGGTGGCGGATCAGGATGCGACCACCCAGGCGCGGTACGGCGCCATGGGTTCCGCACTGGGAACCGGCAGCGGTGTGCTGATTGCACTGCTGTTCATGGGATGGACCTATTATCTGAACCGGCCCTATTATCTCAGAAAGGTGGCATCGGACCGGACCGGGGCAGAGGACGCTTTTTCTTCTGTTCTGAAGGAGACGATTCTGGTCATCACACCCTTTATCCTGAGCTCCTTCATTCTCAATCTGACCACTGCGCTGAATCAGACCGTTTACTCCAAAATCATGATCGGTGCGAGAAACTATGACGAGGCGATTATCTCAACGCTCTACGGCATTTTCTCCAACAAGGCGGTCGTGATCACCAATATCCCGATTTCCATCGCCACGGCGGTCTCCGCCGCGATTATTCCGGGCATCGCCTCGGCCTACGCGCAGGGCAGAAGAGACGAGACCCGCCACCGCGCGGAAAATGCGAAGCGCATGACGCTGCTGATTGCGATTCCGTCTGCAGGCGGACTGATTGCGCTGGCGCGGCCTATCACGATGCTGCTGTTTCCGCAGCAGGCCTCCCTGCCGATGGCATCGAGACTGCTGGCCATGCTGGGCGTCACCGTCGTTTTCTATTCGGTTTCAACCATCACCAACGCCGTGCTGCAGTCCATCGGCCGCATGTCGCTGCCGCTGGTTTCCGCCAGCGCCGCACTGGCTGTGCAGACCATCGTGCTGGTGATTCTGCTGCGCCACACCAAGCTCAGCGTCTATGCGCTGGTGATTGTCAGCATCCTGTATTCCATTCTGATTTTCCTGCTGAATGAATTCTTCCTGCACCGCTATCTGCGGCTGAAGGATGACGTGATCCGGATGTATGTCAAGCCGATTGCCTCTGCGCTGATCATGGGCAGCATGGCATACTCGGTCTATCATCTGTGCGCGTGGCTTCTGAAAAAGGCCGGCATGACCAGAGAGTATTTCATCAATCTGGCCGCCGTGATCCCGGCGTTGATCGTCGCGGTTCTGGTTTACTTCTTTATTCTGATCCGGAGCGGCGCACTCACACAGGAGGAGATCCTGCAGCTGCCAAAAGGCCAGACCATTGCGCGGATTCTCAGAAAACTGCGCTGGTTCTGAAGAAGAGCAGTCTGCGGAACAAACGTCTGCAGAACCGACATTTACGGGACCAGCGTCAGAGAAGAGATGTCCGTGGAGGCCAGAATAGAATAGTTGGTATAGTAAACGACAAAGCCAGGGCGTGATCCGCCCGGCTTTTTTACATTCCGCCGTTCCAGATAGTCGATTTCCACCTTCTTCTGATCCCGTCCGCTGGAATAATAAGCCGCCAGTGCCGCGGCCTCCTCAAAGGCGCGCGCCGGAACATCCTCGAATTTCTCCCCGCGCGTGCACAGAATCACGTGCGAGCCGGGCATATCGTTGGCGTGAAACCAGATGTCCTGGGGGCCTGCAAAGTGGAAGGTGAGATGATCGTTCTGCGTGTTGTTCTTTCCGACGTAGACGTCGTAGCCATCCGATGTGAGGTAGTGCAGGGGCTTTCCGGGCTCGGTCCTGCGGCTCCCCTTGCGGCCGCCCGCGGGCGCCTTCTTAAAGCGCTCCCGCTCCTTGTCAGAGGGCAGGGCGTGAGAGCGGATGAGCCCCGTCTGCTGAAGCTCCTCCCGGATTTCAGCCAGGTCCGCCTCATCCGTCGCCAGATCCAGAGAAGTCTGGATGCTGCGCAGGTGCTCGATTTCTGCCTGGACCTCAGAGGTCAGAGACACCAGCGCCTCGCTGGTCCGCTTCAGCTTGGTATAGCGGTCAAAATACCGCCTTGCGTTCTCAGAAGCGGTCAGGGCAGGATCCAGCGGCACCAGAACCTTTTCACCGGTATACCAGTTATCCAGCTCGGCCTTCGAAGCACCTTCCGGAATACTGTAGGCATACGCGGTGATCAGCTCGCCCCAGATCCGGTACTTGTCCCGCTTTTCCGTATCTTTCAGCTGCTTCTGCTGAAGGTCATACTTGTGGATATCCCGCTCCAGAATCGTCTGGACAATATGCCTTAGATCCGATGATTTCTGCCGGATGCGGGTCTGCTCATTCTTCTGCGCATAGTAGGTCTCAATCAGTGCGGAAATCGTCTCAAAGGAGCGGAACGGCGCGCCCTGGTAGATGCTGAGCGGGACGGCGGAAAACTCTGCGGGGGAGAGGGGAGCTGCCTCCTGCTCCCGTCCGTGATAATAGATGACCGGTGCAAAGCGCCCGGAGGCGGCATCGTCAAGAAGCCCCGAGAGCGCCGTAAAGAGGCGCTGACCTTCTGCCGGCGCAAGTGCAGCAGCACTGGCGTCCTGCGACAGAGCGGCCCGGGCACACAGCTCCTCCGCCATGACGCGGGACAGTCCGGTATAGGTGCGGACAATAAAGGAAGCGGGATCACACCCGGCCCCGGCCAGCTTTTGCTCAAATCCCTGCTGTGTCTCAGAATACGGGTCAGTCTTGCTCTGGGTATCCGGGACAAAATACGGCCGCCCGGGCAGGACTTCCCGGACGGAGGAAATCATCTGTGAGACCCGCCGGATGCTGTCGATGATGACATCCTGTTCATCCAGAAAAATAATATTGGAATGCTTGCCCATCAGCTCAATGAGCAGCGTGTAACGGCACAGATCGCCCAGCTCATTGCGGTGTTCCGCGGCGATGCGGATAATCCGTTCAAGCCCGGGCTGGGAGACCGAAAGAATGCGGCCACCCTGCAGATGCTTGCGCAGCAGCATGCAGAAGGCAGGCGCTGTCAGCGGTGCCGGCTTGCTCTGCTGGGTGAGATAGCACAGCGGCAGAGAGGGATCTGCGGACAGGATCAGGCGGACGGTTCCGCCGCCGGACGAGGAGGGGAGTTTGATCAGCAGAAGAAGCTCATCCTTCTCGGTCTGCGTGATTTTGCTGATATGACTGTCTGCCAGCGTCAGGTTCAGTTCCTGCGCGAGGCAGGCTGTTGTTATACCGTCAAAAGCCATGAGTGCCTCATTTAGCGAATGAAATGAAACAGCGTATTGAGCGCCGGAATGATCATGACCAGAAGCAGCATGGCAATGGCAATGACATCGACCAGAATCAGGCAGATCTGTCCGCACCGTTCTGTAAAGCGGGACAGCGCCGCGGGATCGTCCGCGCGCCTGCACCAGGCGGCCAGCAGAATCAGGACTGCGAGTGAGAGCAGGCTGGAAACCGCGCCGATCCGGAACCCATCGGGCGTGTAATGCAGGCGGATCTCGTTGTGTCCGGCAGTTACCGGCAGCATCATCAGGCTGTCGCAGACCTTTCCGATGGGCACTTCTTCTCCGTTCCGGGTGCACAGCCAGCCCGGATCCGTATAGACCGGAAGAAATGCAAAGCCGTCCCGGTCATAGTCCAGGGAGAGCCGGATCTCGCGCTGCGTGATTTCAAGAGACTGGTTCTGGCCTCTGGCCTGAGAAAGGCTGAGATCGCAGGCTGTCCGGAATGCGTCCAGATCCAGCCGGGCCAGCTGTACACGGGAGATGGCAGCCGGGTCAGCGCCCTCGGCGTCTTCACTCGTGATGATCCGTCCATGCGAGACCACCCGGACGCGGACATCCCGGCCGGCATCATAATTTCCCAGACACAGGATCCGGTCATTGTACAGTGCCGGATACAGCCGGTTTTCAAAAGCTTCAAAATTCGGCACGGCGACGGCGGTGTCGTCCACGAAGATTTCGCAGTCGGTCAGATTATAGCCGGCCAGATACAGGGCATAGCTGCCTTCTGAGGAAACCACGGTCTCCAGAATGCCGTCCGCGGGGACGGGCAGTGTTTCTGTCTCTATCAGATCCTTTTCAGGCAGGGTTGTGCCCTGGAAGGAGGTGAAGAAAATCCGGTACAGCGTGTTCTGAATGCCGAACATGCCGGTATCTTCCGCCGCGCGGGCGGAGGCGGCGACGAAATCCTCCACGGAGCAGGTGAGCACCTCGGGAAGCCGCTGGTTTGCGGACCAGATCTCATAGCCTTCCACCGTGTCCAGCAGCTCGTAGAGAGGCGCCTGCGTCTCGTCAT
>JAFTFP010000085.1 GCA_017449485.1 Lachnospiraceae bacterium | reverse complement strand
TCCATAGTCGACAGTATAGTGGCCGACGCCATTGTAAAAATAGTTGCCGGTCGTGAAGATGTTGTGTTCGATTGCCTTCTTCGTCTCCGGCGCCATGTAGCTGTCCGCCAGTTCACTGGAGGTTCTGCCCTTCCAATACTTGTTTGCCTCCCGCAGTTCTGCGGCAGTCTGCTTCGAAATATAGAACGGGTCCGCCTCGCGGTGCTCCACCGTGTCAAACTCCGCTTCCAGCCATTCGTAGGAGAACTCCGGATAGGTCTGGCAGCCTCTGGGTGCCAGCGTCGTGCTGCCCACGATCAGTTCCTCCGGACGGATGATGATCGGAATGTGCTTCAGAATATGCGTAAAGGCAAGGGCCCGCCGCAGCACCTGCGGCTGTCCCTCGCTGGCTTTATAGGATTCCGTGATCAGCTTCGCCCTGGCCGATTCGATCTCCGGCATTTTCGCATACAGATGATGCACAAGCCTGGGGATCCGCTCCGATCTCGGCAGTTCCGGTACGTAGTATTCCGCCATATCAGCCTCCCTGATGTCTTTTAAATCCGTCACAATTCAACATGCTAATCTGCATTATGCAGAGTGATAGTTGTGGTATTTAGCCTCATTATAGAAAGAAACAACATATTCGTCAACCTGTATTTTGCATTTTTCTGCCTGTTTGTGGACTATTAAGTGGATTATTGTGTGGTTTTGTGACTGTTTAAATGGATTCAGCGTGTGGTTTGGCCGGTTTTTGCCTCTGATTTATCCTCAAACCAGCGCCCTTTTCTCCGATTTAATGCAGGGTTTTGCGGTAAATCCGTCATAATCCCACATTCATGTATTCTATTGTCTTCGCTTCGGTCAGGCCCACAGGCAGCCCGCTCATCAGGATTTTAGAGTGATTTCTGAATTCTCATGTGATATAAAATTGTGTGAATACTAAATTAAGAAGATCCCCAGGAGGTTTCCATGAGACAGCTTTCCGAGAGAACTGCAGGCTTTACCGATTCCGTGATCCGCAGAATGACCCGGATCTCAGCAAAATACGGCGCGATCAACTTATCGCAGGGCTTTCCGGATTTTGACCCGCCCGCACCGATTCTGGCGCGGCTGAAGGAAGTGGCGGATGAGCCGCTTCACCAGTATTCCATCACCTGGGGAGCAGCAAACACGCGGGAGGCGCTGTGCCGGAAGCAGTCTGCACTCATGGGCATCACCCTGGATCCGGAGCAGGAGGCTGTGATCACCTGCGGCGGAACCGAGGCGATGATGGCCGCCATGATGTCCATCGCCAATCCCGGTGACAAGGTCGCGATCTTCTCTCCTTTTTATGAGAATTACGGAGCGGATACCATTCTGTCCGGCGCCGATCCGATCTATGTGCCGCTGGTGCCGCCGGACTACCATTTTGATCCGGAAGTACTTGAGGATGCTTTCCGCGCAGGCGCGAAGGCGCTGGTCCTGTGCAATCCCTCCAATCCGAGCGGCAAGGTTTTCACGATGGACGAGCTGCTGGTGATTGCTGATATTGTAAAGCGCTACGATGCCTGGGTCGTGACGGACGAGGTCTATGAGCACATCGTCTATGCGCCGAACCGGCATATCTATTTCGCCTCGCTGCCCGGCATGCGGGAGCGGACGATCAGCACCGGTTCCCTCTCCAAGACTTACTCCATCACCGGCTGGCGGCTGGGCTTCACACTGGCGCCGCCCGAAGTGACGGACCGGATCCGGAAGGTCCACGACTTCCTGACCGTCGGTGCCGCCGCGCCGCTGCAGGAAGCGATTGTCACCGGCCTGAATTTTGGCCCGGAATACTATCAGCAGCTCCTGGATCTGTACACTGCCAAGCGCGATCTGTTCTGCCGTGGTCTGGACGCAGCCGGCATCCGGCACAACGTACCGCAGGGCGCCTACTATGTCATGGCGGACATCTCTGAATTCGGCTATGAGGATGATCTGGCCTTCTGTGAGGATCTGGCCAGGCTTGTCGGCGTGGGCGCCGTGCCCGGCTCCAGCTTCTTCCATGAGCCCGAACACCGCTACATCCGGTTCCATTTTGCCAAAAAAGATGAGACACTCCAGGCAGCGCTGGAGCGTCTCGGTGAGATCAGAAAACATTTCTAAATCTGCAGGTCAGTGCTTGGTAAAGACAATCAGCTTGTCCCGGCGTGTAAGCTCGACACGGGTTTCATCCTGCCATCCGTCAAACAGCACCATTCTGGCGCCGGGGCTGACATATCCTAGCACAATCACCTTGTTGTCATCCGGTGCTGCGTCGTAAACAGCCCGGATCAGCTGTGCTGCCGTACACGGTCCGGGGATTTCATCAAAGAAACGGCCGGCCTTCTTCACGTACAGTTCCTTGCTGGAATAATGATCCTCGCCCTCATCGTCATAGGTCAGGATATCATTGTAAAACTCGAACATTTCCTCTTTTTCGCTGATCTGCGTGACCATCTTGCTGACATAGCGGTTGCTGATAATGACGTTGTCAGCGCTGTAGCTGCGGATAATATCATAATTCTTCGGATTCAGAATCTCGTAGATGACATCAATGCTCTCAGGGTCAAAATCCGGATCCTTTTCCTTTCTCATCCGGACAATGTCCCGCAGGTAGATCAGATAGGTCATGACCGCCGCATCCTGATCCGCCCTGGGATCTGTGTCGTCAGAGAGAACCAGAATACTGGTGTCGCCCTCATGATGATCTATGTATTGATTGATCGCGTCAAGAATAATCTCCCGGTCGTATACATCCGCCGCCACGGCATACCGCACGTAGGGAAGCTCGGAAAAATAGTTGAACTGTTCCAGATGCTCTTTCGTGTCGATGATTTCAATATCCAGGATTTCTGCAGAGCCGTAATGCTCGATCAGCGCGGGATCCTGGAAATTCCACTCTCCCCGGAAAGCATTGAAGCCATCGATGATCGAATGAATCTTACTGTTGTGCCCGAGAATAATAATATTGCGTTTTTCCAGCCAGAAATGCTTATTCAGCTTCACCGCGATCGGATCATGGCCCGCAGGCGCTTTCCGCTTCTTGTAGATGGCAGACGCTTCTCTGGCCATATAATAGAACTGCTTGCCGCTCTTGCCCGTAAAGCTCGTGAGCGGAACCGCGTCTCTGTGTTCATCAAAGTATTTTTCTATATAGCTCTGATTGGATTCAGCGTAGTCGGTCGGCTCGCTGTAGAAAGCCGCGCCCTTGTTGGAGAACAGTTCGTCATAGACCATATTCAGCTCAGGCATAATCGAGAACTGCGACAGGATCTGTCCCAGAATATGATCCACAGAGACCGGAACGATATAGCTTTTTCCCTGGCTCTCCTTGTGCTCGATCACCCGGTTCACCAGCTGGAGCGTCCATGGATCCTCCACTTCTACAATCACCTTCTGGTTGTCCCAGGAGTCTTCTAAGCCCGTCAGCTCTGCGACTTGAATCAGTGTCTTGAGCAGCGAGGAATTGCCTCTGTCATGCGAGTGGTCACGAATGCCGGCCGGACATGCTTCTTCACTCCCGCTCTCCTGTCCCAGCAGGATCACCGCCTTGGCCTTCT
>JAFTFP010000084.1 GCA_017449485.1 Lachnospiraceae bacterium | reverse complement strand
TGACCTTCTCATAAAGCTGTCTGCGGTAAGCCTCCACAATCGCCGGGGCCCGCTCCGTGATGAAGTTCACGTTTTCCTGCATCTCATCCAGCTTCTGGAGCAGATCATCCCGCAGGAACTCACCCTCTCTGACACGTGCCTCGTAAAACTGCTGTGCCGCCTGATCCAGTGCCTCCCGCAGCGGCTCCCAGTAGTCCGACGTATCCGGGCTTTCCTCTTCCGTCGTCAGCACATCCGGATACCGGGCCAGCACACTGACGCGGATGTCATTTTCCAGGCCGAAATCTTCTGCCATCTGCCTGAAGTGTTCCAGATACTGCTGCGCTACACCGCGGTTATAGCGGATGGTTACATTGGAGTCCGCGAGGTCCTCCATGGAAATAAACACATCCACCTTTCCCCGCTGCATATATTTCTTCAATTCGCTCTTGATGGCAGATTCGAACGGATTGAGCTGTCTCGGCATCTTGATGGAAATATCCAGATACCTGTTGTTTACCGACTTCATTTCAACAACGAACTTCAGGTTGTCCCGTACCAGTTCGCTGCGGCCGTAGCCTGTCATACTTCTGATCATAAATCTGTAACCCCATCCCTTATTCGTAGAAATGCGTACAGCATTCCTGCGTATGCTGTCACCAGCACACACAGAGTCATTATATCGACTGTCCGGCAGGGCGTCAACTCAGCCGGAAAAGCGCGGCTGCGATCCGACGGAGATGTCAACTCAGCCGGGGGTTCCCCCGGCTGAGTTGACCCGCACATTCCAGGATGCTAAGATGCATATTATGAAAAAAATAAAACTTTCCTCTTATAAATTGTACCTCTATACAGCCGCGGCCATCTCGGCTGTTTTTCTTGTGTTCTGCGGAATCCGGGGTGTCATGCCCTTCGGGGACCGGCTCCTTGGCAGCGGCGATTTTGTCGCACAGTCCATACCGATTCTGCATCAGGTCTGGGATTTTCTGCACGGAAAAGGCGGCCTGTATTATAACTGGAATATCGGACTGGGCAGCAATTATGCCGGAACGCTGTCCCATTACTCCCTGGTCAGCCCGTTTTCACTGTTCTTCCTGCTGATCCCGCGGAGCGCCATGCAGGCGTCCATGATCTGGTACACACTGATCAAGCTGATCGCGATGGGCTGTACTTTTCTGTATTTTCTGCAGAAGGATGAGCTGATTCTGTCCCGCGATCACCGTCTTCCTGCCGCACTGCAGGTCCTGTATTCGGTCGGGTACGCCCTCAGCGGCTACTGCATGCAGTACTACGGTTTCTCCTGGATCGATCTGGCAGTCTTTCTGCCGCTGCTGATTCTGGATCTGAACCGGCTGCTTGTTCTGCCTGAGACTTCTCTCTTAAAGCATGGTGCGGCCCGCCGCTATATGCTCTGGCTGACACTGATGCTGATCATGAACATTCCGCAGGCCTATGCCATCTGCATTTATCTGATTCTCTATGCAGGCGGCGTGCTGATGATTCTGAGGCCGGAGCACAGCCGCGCAGGCGCCCGCCGATTTGTGCTGCTCTCGCTCCTTTCCCTGGGCCTGTCCGCCGTCCTGTTTCTGCCGCAGCTGATCAACATACTGCGCTCGTACAGAGCCTCCATGCTGCGCTTCTTCCCGCTGGATGACTACTACCGCACGCTGCTCACGGAGCCCGGTATGGAAGCCTTCCGCAAATGGACCATTCTCAAGAGCCTTGCACCCGCTCTGGTCGTTTTCGCAGCAGGTCTCTTTTTCGCTGTGATCAGCAGGAAAAGCCGGACACGCACGATTTCGTTCCGCGTCTACGTACTGCTCTGCTCGCTGTGGCCTTTTGTCATTGAGTCCACCAATGTAGTTTATGCCAACGGCTACTATTCGAGTTTCCCGATGCGCTATGGCTTCGTGCCGGTCTTCCTGATTCTCTCCTGCTCCGCCGCTTTTCTTGCCGAGCTGTGGCAGCAGCTGACACCGCAGCGCCTGAGGGCCGCAGCGGCGGCTGTTCTGATCGTCTCCTGGTCCGCTGTCATTCTGATGCAAGCCCGGGTCTACATCGTCAGCGACCGGACCGATGATGCCGCGCTGCTGACGAAAGCCCATGCCGAGCTGCGAGATGCAGACCTGGTGCGCTGGTCGGCGACGCAGTCTCTTTCTGCAAGCAATCTTCTCCAGCGGACCAAACTGGCAGATGCCTGCCTGCGGAGCAACTTCCCGTTTTTCTTCGGGCTCCCTTCCGTCTGCAACTATGACCCGCTCAACTCGGCGGCACAGATCTATATGAACCAGATGCTCGGCTACTCCCAGGTGTGGGACCGCATGAGCGACACAGGCGGCACCGTCTTCTCCGATGCCCTCCTGCAGCAGAATCTCCGGCTGTCCAAGGCTTCGGTGCCGG
>JAFTFP010000083.1 GCA_017449485.1 Lachnospiraceae bacterium | reverse complement strand
GGCAAAATCTGAAGAGATTCAAGTGTCAAGAAAAAATACTTGACAGCCAGGTGCTGCCCGATTAAGATAAAAGTCGCCGGTTTTTTCGGAACCCGCATGTTCCGCAGATGTTCCACAGCCGGGAGGAATGCAGATTATGGAGAAAATCGTTGCACAGGGCCTGCTGTATGATTTCTATGGACAGCTTCTGACCAGGCATCAGCAGGAGATTTATGAGAAGGCGGTCTATGAAGACCTCTCCCTCTCGGAAATTGCAGCGGTCTCCGGGATCAGCAAGCAGGCAGTTCATGATCTGATCCGGCGGGCAACTGCACAGATGGATGAATATGAGTCCAGACTGCATATGATCGAGCGGCATCGCAAGATTACAGAAGCGATCCGCACGCTTCAGGAGGCAGCCGGCTCGGAATCCGGTCAGGAAGCTTTGAAGCAAGTGATGCTGGAAACGGCACGGAAGCTGGAACAGGATCTGGCATGACTTAAGCAGTGTCAGGAAAGCCAGACAGCACAGGAGAAAAACAGCAGATGGCATTTGAGAGCTTATCAGAAAAACTGAATGCGGTATTCCGCAATCTGCGCGGAAAGGGAAAACTGTCTGAAGAGGACGTTAAGGCCGCGCTGCGCGAGGTGCGCATGGCTCTTCTGGAAGCAGATGTCAACTTCCGCGTGGTAAAGCAGTTTGTTCAGTCCATTCAGGAAAGAGCAGTCGGCGAAGAGGTCATGAACGGCCTCAATCCCGCCCAGATGGTCATCAAGATCGTGGACGAGGAGCTGACAGCCCTGATGGGTTCTGAGACGACAGAAATCGCGTTTCAGCCCGGAAAGTCCATCACCGTCATCATGATGTGCGGCCTGCAGGGCGCAGGTAAGACAACGACGGCGGCGAAGCTGGCAGGCAAGCTCAAGACCAAGGGGAAGAACTCGCTGCTCGCAGCACTGGATGTCTACAGACCTGCTGCAGTGAAGTAGCTGCAGGTCAACGGCGAGAAAGTCGGCGTGCCGGTTTTTGCCATGGAGGACTGCAGAGATCCTAAGATCATTGCTGCGGAAGCGGTGAAATACGCGCAGGCACACAACTGCAATGTCGTCTTTCTGGATACGGCCGGCCGGCTGCAGATTGACGATGACATGATGCAGGAGCTGGAGGAGATCAAGCAGGCAGTCGAGGTACATCAGACACTGCTGGTGGTCGATGCCATGACCGGTCAGGAGGCCGTCAACGTCGCGGAAACCTTCAATAACCGGATCGGGATTGACGGCGTCATTCTTTCGAAGATGGACGGCGATACGAGAGGCGGTGCAGCGCTGTCTGTCAAGGCAGTGACCGGCAAGCCGATCCTGGATGTCGGTATGGGTGAGAAGCTCTCGGATCTGGAGCAGTTCTATCCGGACCGGATGGCCAACCGGATTCTCGGCATGGGCGATGTCCTGACGCTGATCGACAAAGCGCAGGAAGCGTTGGATGAGGAAGACGAGAAGAAGACGAAGGAGATGTCGGGGCGCCTGAAGAAGGGCAAGTTCGACTTCAACGACTATCTGGACAGCATGAAGCAGATGCGAAAGATGGGCGGAATCGGAAGTATTCTCGGCATGCTGCCCGGCATGGGAATCAGCAGGGATCAGCTGGAGGAGGCCATTGATGAGAAGAAGATGGCCCGGATCGAAGCCATCGTGCTCTCCATGACGCCGGAGGAGCGGGCCAACCCGGATCTGCTCACGCCGCAGCGCAAGTTCAGAATTGCGAAGGGCAGCGGAAATGACATCGCGGAAGTAAACCGCTTCATCAAGCAGTTCCGTGAGATGCAGAAGATGATGAAGCAGATGGGCAATATGGGCGGCAAACGCCGCAGAAGGAATCCGTTTGGCGGATTCGGTGGACCAGGAGGATTCGGAGGCCCCGGACGGGGCGGATTCCGTTTCTGATATACAGACAGATAGACAGCGTTTATCTAAAGAACAATTAATTTTTTTCAGGAGGAAAAGAATAAAATGGTTAAGATCAGACTTGCAAGAATCGGCGCTAAGAAGGTACCGCAGTACAGAATCGTGGTACAGGATGCAGCGAAGCCGCGCGACGGCGCCAGAATTGATGAGATCGGTTTCTATGATCCCAACACCAACCCGGCGACAGTAAAGATTGACCTGGAAGCGGCCAAGAAGTGGATCGCTAACGGTGCTCAGCCTACTACAGTTGTCAAGAAGCTGATGAAGGATGCCGAGAAGAACGCATAAGATCCCGTCTGGATGGAAAGGTTTCTGGAATGAAAGAGCTTGTTGAAGTAATTGCAAAAGCCCTTGCAGAACATCCCGACGAGGTTGTTGTTACAGAGAAGAAAGAAGGAAGAACGATCCGGGTTCAGCTGGGCGTTGCACCTTCCGATATGGGCAAGGTTATCGGCAAACAGGGAAGAATTGCCAAGTCGATCCGCGCGGTCGCCAAGGCAGGTGCGTCTCTGAAGGATATCCGTGTCGATGTCGATATTGACAGTAATGATGAACTGCAGGGTATTTCCTCTGATCCGGAGACGGCAGAGTGATACAGTATGGTTGAACAATTTCGCGTCGGCGTGATTACAGCGCCGCACGGGCTGAAGGGAGACGTGAAGGTCTTTCCGACAACGGACGATCCTTTACGTTTCAGAAAATTAAAGACTGTCACGCTGGATCTCGGCAGCGAGAAAAAGGTTCTGAAGGTTCGAAAGGCGTCCTTCTTCAAACAATTCGTGATTCTCGGCTTTGAGGGGCTGGACCGGATTGAAGATGTGGAGCGTCTGAGAGGAAAGGACCTGCTTGTTGACCGGGAGGAT
>JAFTFP010000082.1 GCA_017449485.1 Lachnospiraceae bacterium | reverse complement strand
TACGGTATGTCCGCTCCGGAAAGCTTCGATGACCGCATTTCTACCTTCAATTCTGGTCTGTGTTACTGCTTCCATGCTGCTCCTGTGAAAATGCCTGACGCGGCAGGCCGGATTTTGCCGGCTCTGTGCGCAGGATTCCTTCGTGTATCAATTCGATGACCCGGTCCAGATTTCCCTGCATATACAGGTAGCCGCACAGGGTCTCCAGTGCCGTCGCCTTCATGTAATCCGCCAGAGAAGCGTTCCTGGCATGATGCGCAGGGTTGGCATTGCCGCCCCGTCTGAAGGCCTTCTGCTCCTCTTCTGTCAGCAGGTCCTGAATCGCGTCGGCGATCTGAGCCTGCCTTGCGGCGCAGACATATTCACTGGTTCTGCGGTGCAGGCGGTCCGCCGGGCGGTTTCCCTCCGCCACGACAGCCGTCCGGATGATCAGCGAAAAGACGGCGTCTCCCAGGAAGGCCAGTGTCAGCGGAGAATAGGTCCGCAGGTCTGCCTCCTTTACAGAAAACGCCGCACTGATCTGTTCTTTTAAGCTTTGTGCCATTTTGTGCCCTCGCGGGTATCCTCCAGGACGATGCCCTTTTCCAGCAGTTCTGCCCGGATGGCATCCGCCAGTGCGAAGTCCTTCGCCTTCTTGGCTGCCCGGCGCTCTTCGATCTTCGCCTCAATATAAGCGGTTTCGTCGGCGCTGGTGTCGTCCTTTCTCTCCGTGACAAGGCCCAGCACGCCCGTCAGCTCTTCGAGTTCCTTCTTCAGGCCTTCCAGCAGTGCTGCCGGGCTGTTCTCATCCGCATGGGAATTGATGAAGGTAACCAGCTCGAAAATGGCGGACAGCGCGTTGGCTGTGTTGAAGTCGTCGTCCATGGCAGTCTCAAACTGCGTGCGGAATTCGCCGGCCTGTTCCAGAACCGCCTTCTCCTCTTCGGAGAGTGCCTGATTCTTTTCCGCCGCATTCTTTAAAAGGAATGCGAGGTTCTCAGCGCAGGTCACAATGCGGCCATAGGCGTTGCCGGCCGCCTCCACCAGGTCTCTGGAGAAGTTTAAGGGGCTGCGGTAGTGCACGCTCAGCATGAAGCAGCGCAGCACCTGCGGATCATACTGCTCAAGAATGTCGCGGACTGTGAAGAAATTGCCCGCAGACTTGCTCATCTTGTGATTGTCGATGTTCAGGAAGGCATTGTGCATCCAGTACCGGGCAAACGGTACGCCGTTGCAGGCCTCCGACTGTGCAATCTCGTTCTCGTGGTGCGGGAAGACCAGGTCCTCACCGCCTGCGTGAATATCGATCGAATCACCCAGATAATGCTTGCTCATGACCGAGCACTCAATATGCCAGCCCGGACGTCCCTGGCACCAGGGAGACTCCCAGTAAGGCTCTCCTTCCTTCTTCGGCTTCCAGAGCACGAAATCCAGCGGATCTTCCTTCTGTTCCTCGCCGGACACCTGCAGGGCGCGGAAACCGCTCTGAAGATCATCCAGATTCTTATGGGAAAGCTTTCCGTAATCCTTGAACTTCCGGGTGCGGTAATAGACAGTTCCATCCGCTGCCACATAGGCATATCCCTTTTCGATCAGATCGCTGATCATGCGGATCATGCCGTCGATTTCCTGCGTCGCCTGCGGATGCGTGGTCGCTTCGCGCACGTTGAGGCTGGCCATATCCTGCCGGCACTCCTTGATGTAGCGTTCGGAAATCGTGGCCGCATCTACGCCTTCTTCTACAGCCTTCTTGATGATCTTGTCATCCACGTCCGTGAAATTGGAGACGTAATTGACCTTGTACCCGCGATATTCAAAATATCTTCTCACCGTATCGAACACGATCATCGGACGCGCATTGCCGATGTGGATCAGGTTGTACACGGTCGGGCCGCAGACATACATCTTTACCTCGCCCGGTGTGATCGGTACAAACTCCTCCTTGCGCTTGGTCATCGTGTTATAAATCTGGATTGACATAGTTACTCCCTCTGCAGCGGATCACTTCGATGAAAGAAGTGCCGCTGCCTGTGCGGATATTCCCTCGCCCCGGCCCGTAAAGCCCAGGTGCTCCTCGGTGGTTGCCTTCACGGAGACCTGCGAGAGGTCAAGGCCAAGGGTGTCCGCCATATTTTGCCTCATTGTATCAATGTAAGGACGCATCTTCGGTGCCTGGGCAATAATGGTAGCGTCGATGTTTTCGACCCGATAGCCATTTTCCGAGAGCACCTCGCCGACCCGCGAAAGCAGCTTCAGGGAAGAAATCCCCCGGTAAGCCTCATCCGTGTCCGGAAAAAGCTTGCCGATATCGCCCAGCGCCGCCGCGCCCAGCAGTGCGTCCATCACCGCGTGCACCAGTACATCCGCATCCGAGTGGCCCTTGAGCCCCTTCTCATACGGAATCTCCACCCCGCCGATGATCAGGCGGTACCCTTCCTCCAGGCGGTGCACATCATAACCTGTTCCAATTCTCATGCTGCCGATTCCTTTACGTTGATTAGTGATGGAACAGCCGGATCCCGGTAAAGCACATCACCATATCATGATCATTGCAGGCCGCGATGACATTGTCGTCCCGCACGGATCCGCCGGGCTGTGCCACATACTTCACGCCGCTGCGGAAAGCGCGCTCGATGTTGTCGCCGAAGGGGAAGAACGCGTCAGAACCCAGTGCCACGCCGGAGTTGCCGGCCAGCCATGCCTTCTTCTCTTCAGTCGTGAAGACCGGCGGCTTCTCGGTAAACAGATTCTCCCACTTGCCGTCTGCAAGGACGTCCATATAATCCTCACCGATGTAGAGATCGATGGTGTTGTCGCGGT
>JAFTFP010000081.1 GCA_017449485.1 Lachnospiraceae bacterium | reverse complement strand
TAAATGACAGATCCTCTTCGGAGGGCGCCTCGGCCTCACTGACGCCCGCCTCCGCTGCCTCTTTCCCGGACGGAAGCTCTGCTGCGGGATGAAGAAAGCTCAGCTGCTCAGGCCTGCGGTCATCGAAGAAAAAGTCCGGGTCGGACTGCACAGTCTGATCCGTGTTCTGTGTCAGGGCTGATACGTCATCCGTCCTGATCTCAGTGCGGTAAACCGGAGAAGGCTCGGCGACCTGTGAAACACGCTCGTGCTCGAAAGGCTCGGCTCGCTCTTCGCGCTGCAGCGCCTGTGCTGCTTCCGCAGCCTCTTCACGCTGCCGGATCAGTTCTTCCCGGGCGGTATCCAGCGTTGCCTTCGGCATCAGTTCCACGCCGTGCAGAACATTGTGTACGGATGCGCTGATAAATTCATAGACCCCCGTCTGATCCGCAAAGCGGATCTCCATCTTTCCGGGGTGCACATTGACATCTGCCATCTGCGGGGGCATCGTGAGATTGAGTACTGCAAAAGGAAAGCGATGCTGCATCAGGTCTGTTCCGTAGCCAGCCTCCAGCGCCTTGGAAAGAACTTCCGAACCCAGATATCTTTCATTGACGAAGAAGACCTCAGAACCTCTTGTGGACCGGCTGATCTCCGGCCGGCCGATAAAACCGGTCAGGGTGTATGGCTCCTGCGATACCTGTACCGGCAGAAGGGATGATGCAATCTCCCGGCCATAGATCCGGTATATCACTTCCTTCAGCTTTCCATTTCCGGTGGTGTGCAGCTTTTCCGCGCCGCCTGCCCGGTAGTGAAATGAAATATCCGGGTGAGATAAAGCCAGCTTCTCTACCAGATCCGTAATATACCCCGCCTCTGTCTGCGGGGTCTTCAGAAACTTTTTCCGGACCGGCACATTGTAAAACAGGTTGCGGACAATCACACTGGTTCCGTCCGGCGCACCGATCTCCTGGACATAGAGATGTCCTGCCACCTCGTCCGACGAGGCAGATGCAGGCAGATGATCGTTGACGACCCGCACACCGGTCAGGTTGTCCCGGGTTTTTGTGACCATCTCCACCTGCGCCACGGCAGCAATACTGGAAAGTGCCTCTCCTCTGAATCCCAGCGTGCTCAGATTGGAGAGATCGCGGTCATCCTCAATCTTGCTGGTCGCGTGGCGGCAGAAGGCCTTGGTGACGTCCGCCGGATCAATGCCGCAGCCATTATCCGTGACGCGCAGCAGGCTGATGCCGCCGTCCCGGATTTCAACGGTGATCGCCGTCGCCCCTGCGTCGATGGCGTTTTCAATCAATTCCTTAGCCACATTGACCGGCCGCTCAACAACCTCACCTGCGGCGATCCGGTTGATGGTCTCATCGCTTAAGATATGAATCGGCATAATCTGTCCTTTAATTCATCCATTAATGCTGCTGGCCTGCATCCCAGCGGTTGTTCAGCTGGTTCTGCAGCCTGTACAGCGTGTTCAGTGCATCCAGCGGCGTCAGGTTCGAAATATCGATCCCGCGCAGCTCCTCCAGCACATCTTCATCGTGCGTCGTTTCAAACAGAGACATCTGGGTCAACTCCACTTCATCATAGTGCCGGACCTTCGCTGCGCGCCCGTCGCCGGATTTTGCCTCAATAGAATGAATCTTTTCTGTGATGTCATTCTCCTGAAGCTGATCAGCGATCTCCCGGGCCCGTCCGATCACCATGTCCGGAAGGCCGGCCAGCCGCGCCACCTGGATGCCGTAGCTGCGGTCCGCGCCGCCGCGGATGATCTTGCGCAGAAAGACAATGTCCTCGCCGTTTTCCTTGACGGCGATGCAGTAATTGGTCACATTGTCCATCTTTCCTTCCAGCTCCGTGAGTTCGTGATAATGCGTGGCAAAAAGCGTCTTTGCGCCGAGGATCTTCTTATTGCTGATATGTTCGATGACTGCCCATGCAATGGAAAGGCCGTCATAGGTCGAAGTGCCCCGGCCGATCTCGTCCAGAATCAGCAGGCTGTCCTTCGTCGCATTGCGCAGGATGTTGGCCACTTCATTCATCTCCACCATGAAGGTGCTCTGTCCGCTGCCCAGGTCATCCGAGGCGCCGACGCGGGTAAAGATCCGGTCGACGACGCACAGATCTGCGGAGTCGGCAGGAACAAAACACCCCGTCTGGGCCATCAGGCAGATCAGTGCCACCTGGCGCATGTAGGTGGATTTGCCGGCCATATTGGGGCCGGTGATAATGGCGATGCAGTTCTTTTTCTGATCGAGCCTGGTGTCGTTGCGGACAAAATCACCCGAGAGCATCTTTTCCACCACCGGATGACGCCCGTTCTTAATATCAATGGAGCCCTTTTCATTAAAGCGGGGCCGAACGTACTGATTCCGCTCGGACACCAGAGAAAGCGAGCAGAACACATCCAGAAGGGCCACTGCGCGCGCCGCCTTCTGAATCTCTGCAATCTGCTTCGTAATCGTGTCCCGGACCTCGCAGAACCGGTCATATTCGAGGCCGCTGAGCTTCTCCTCCGCGTTGAGAATCGTGTCCTCCAGCTCTTTTAAGCGGGGTGTGGTATAGCGATCAGAACCGACGAGTGTCTGTTTGCGGATATAGTCATCCGGAACCAGATCGCGGAAGGAATTGGTGACATCAAAATAGTAGCCGAAGACCTTGTTGTATTTGATCTTCAGGTTTTTGATGCCGGTCCGCTCCCGGTCCTCTTCCTCCAACTCCATCAGCCACTTCCGGCCCTGGGTCTTGGAGAGCCGCAGGTGATCGATATCGGGGTCAAAGCCGTCCCGGATGATGCCGCCTTCCTTCATGGCCAGCGGCGGCTCTTCTTCGATGGATCGCTCCAGCAGATCCACCAGGTCCCGGAAATCCTGAATGTCCTCCAGGATGCCGGCAATGGCGGAACCAGGCGCCGCCTTGCGGCTGTTTTCGGTCAGCGCCGCAAGAACCTGCCGGATCGGTGCAAACATCCGGATGGAATTCCGGAAGGCAATCAGATCCCGCGGATTGGCTGTCTGATAAGACATTTTGGTCAGAAGGCGCTCCAGATCATAAATCGGGGAAAGATACTCCCGCAGCTCATCCCGGTCCACGCTGTTTTCGCCAAGCACTTCCACAGCGTCCAGACGCCGCTCAATTTCGGTGCGGTCGATCAGCGGCTGCTCCAGAAAATGATTCAGCAGGCGGGCGCCCATGGCGGTCTTCGTGTGATCCAGCACCCAGAGCAGGGAGCCGTATTTATTCTTCTGCCGCAGTGTTTTCGTCAGCTCCAGATTGTTGCGCGTCGAGCTGTCCAGCAGCATGTATTTACCGGTCAGATAGGCTGTGATGCCGGTGATATTGCTCAGATCATTCATCTGCGTATCGTACAGATACCGCAGCAGCGCACCGGCGGCAGGGATGCCGCTTCGGAAATCATCGATTCCCAGCGCGATCAGAGAAGACACATGAAAATGGTCCTTCAGCAGCGTCACACAGGAGTTCTCTTCAAAATAATGCACATCCAGCGTATTGACTGAGATGCCAAGGCGCTCCTTCAGCTCGGCAAAATCAAGCCCGCTCATCAGAAAGGCCTCATTGCAGATGATCTCAGAAGGCGCATAGCGGATGATTTCGTCGTAGATCTTTCTGCGGTCGCTCAGCTGCGTCAGATAAAACTCGCCGGTGGAGACGTCACAGACAGCACTACCGGAGATTCCCGGCCCGTAGGCGATGCAGAAAATATAATT
>JAFTFP010000080.1 GCA_017449485.1 Lachnospiraceae bacterium | reverse complement strand
CCCACCAGCTCGATGATTTTATCATCTGTCTCCTTCTGAGGATAGATGCTGCCGTCCGGCATCGTGAGCTCGACAGTTTCCTTTACCAGCTGGTCTTTCGCACCGCGGCGCTTCGCCGGCCGGATATAGCGGAGTGTCCGCCGGATCGTGTAGAGGGCCTGGTTCTCTCCCTCCCATTCCGTAAAGGCAAACTCCACATAAGGGACGACATCCTGCGGGGCATAGTGACTCTGCAGCTCCGGCCCGTCCTTCTTATTGACACCGGAACTGGCTTCGCCGTAGAGTGCGTAGACAATCGCATCGAAAATAGTGGTTTTGCCGGCCCCTGTGTCGCCGGTGATCAGAAACAGGTTCTGCCGGGGCAGCATAAAATCAATCTGCGTCTTCCGGGCATAGGACCCGAAAGCCTGCATTGAAAGTCGGACCGGTCTCATGACTGCACCTCACTCACCTGATTGATGACATCCTGCAGCAGTTCCTTCTGTGCTTCATCCACCTCGCCGAGAAAAGCAAGACACAAATCATAGGGATCCATTGCGCGCTCTGCTCTGATTCTTTCCGGGGTCTTATCCGTGTCCGGTGCCTGTCTGCGGACATCCAGCAGATTCGGGAAAGCGAAGCGCAGCCGGTCCATCGTATCCATTGTGCCCGCCTCCAGCGGATCGGTCAGAATCACCGTCACATAATCTGTGCAGGCTTCTTCCAGAATCTCAGCAAGACTTCCCTTCAGAAGGCGCACCTGCCGGAGCGGCGACAGCGGCAGCACGCGCGTATGCACAGTGCCCTTCTCCTCCATCGTCACTTCGATGATGCCCTTTTCCTGTCCCGCTTCGCTCATCGAACACGCCAGCGGCGTTCCGCAGTACCGGTATACATCGCTGCCGACCTTCATGGGCTTGTGAATGTGCCCCAGCGCCGCATAGTCATAAGGTGCCAGCACATCCGCCTGTACCGCATCAATATTGCCGACCGTCCGGATTTCGGAATCCATCCGCTCCACCTGCTCTGCGTCCTTTCCGGCGGGCAGATAGAACTGGTGGCTGACCAGCACATTGCGGTCTTCCTGATTGATTCCCTCCCGGTCGATCAGACGGTGCAGCGCCTCATCGTAGGACAGGCTGGTGCCGTCCTCCTTCGTTCCGGTAATCTGCCGGATCATAGAGGGCCTTACATAAGGGAGCAGATAGAAGTGGACCGGGCCGAAGGCATCGTACATTGTCACCTGCTCGATCTTCTCCCCTGGTTTCTGCGGGGGAATCCCGATCATGTGAACATGCTGATGCTGCAGGACTCTTCTGAATACATCGATGCGCGGCGCACTGTCATGATTCCCGCTGATCATCATGATTTCCGCGTAAGGCACTGCCTCGGTCAGGCCCGATACAAAGTGGTCAAACAGCTCCACCGCCTCTGCGGAGGGAACTGCCCTGTCATACAGATCGCCGGCAATGACCACCGCGTCCGGTTTTTCCCGTCCGGCCAGCTGAATGATCTGATCCAGAATATAGGCCTGATCCTCTGAGAAGTCCCGGTTGATCAGCTTCAGACCGATATGCAGATCGGATAAGTGAAAGAATTTCATCCGACAGGCTTCTCCTTCTCTTCGGCCAGAGTTCTGTCTGACTTGTCCTGTTGTGTCCCGGGGCCTTTATACACCAGGCAGAGCATGGTCAGATCATCAAACTGCTCCGCGTCCTGTACAAACGCTTCGATATCTGCGCGGACCGACTTCAGAATCTGCTCCGGCGTATCCTGAGGCGCGCTGTTCAATGCCTTCTCCAGCCGCTCAAGCCCATAGAATTCCTGTGCACTGTTGCTGGCTTCCGGCGCACCATCCGTATAGAGAAACAGTGCATCTCCGGGATTCAGTTCCAGCACATAGTCCTTATAATGCACGTCATCATAGGCGCCGACCACCAGGCAGTGCTTATCCTTGTAAACCCGGAAAACTCCGTCCGGACCGCGCAGCACCGGGTATTCATGCCCTGCATTGGTGCAGACCATCCGTCCGGTCTCCAGATCCAGAATGCCCATCCACACCGTCACGAACATTTCCGTCAGTCCGCTCGAGCTGATCTGGGTGTTGATATCGCTCAGGATCTCGCCGGGTGTTCCGCCCTGCTTCGCGCGGTAATTGATCAGATTCCTCGAGGACATCATGAACAGCGCCGCAGGAACGCCCTTGTCCGAAACATCGGCGATCAGAAGCGCCAGATGCGTCTCATCAATCAGGAAGAAATCATAGAAATCTCCGCCGACGGCCTTCGCCGGATCCATCATGGCGTACAGGTCAAAATCCGACCGGTCCGGGATCGCATCCGGCAGCATGGCTTCCTGAATCTGAGAGGCCATCCGCAGCTCGGTATTGACGCGCTCCTGCTTTCCGGCCAGCTCCGCCACCTCTTTCGTATAGCGGTCCATTTCCTGCGCCAGATCCGAGAAATCCTCAGCGAACACACCGATTTCGTTGCGGGCCCGGATGGTTGACAGGCCCTCAACCACCTTCTGCGCGTCCTTATCCTGCCGATACTCATTCAGAGAGTCCTTCATGCGCAGAAGCGGTTTGACCAGCGAGAAATAAAGAACCAGAAGCACGATGAGCGCCAGTCCGCCGAAGAACATCGCCACCTGCTGCCGGAAGGTTTCCGTAAAGGCCATCTGGGCGTAAACCTCGCCGCTCTTGATCATATCGCACAGCCGTGCCGGCTCATTTTCCTCACTGTAAGGAAAATCTTTATAAAAGCCAAAATCATCCTTTTCGGTAAACCGCATCCACGTCCAGTTCAGATAGTTTCTGGAGGAAGCAATCTCATAGTTATTCCAGGCAGCTTCCAGCTCCCGCATATCCAGCATCTCGCCCAGACGGAAGCTTCCATCCTCATTCCTGCGGCTGTCAAAGATCACAAGCGCGCGGTCTGAGCGCTCCGGGACAACTAAAAACAGCTCATTCATGGAGTATTCATCCATAGCTGCCTCATACGTCTCGGCAATCCTGAGATAACACTGATTCGCGAACAGATACTGCATCTCCGGCGAGAGGTGCTCTACCTCCTCCGCCGTAACCCGCCGCACGTTGTCCTTGTCGAGCACGGCATAGAGCTTGTCATATTCAGCGTAAGGATTGATTTTGATCCTCCTGGCATTTCGCTTCCAGTAATCCATCAGCCATGGCATCGCCTCATAACGTTCCATCACCTCTGTCACTTCGTACATTACAGAGGAGTGGGCATCACTGACCGTGCTGAGGAAGGAGGAAAATGCGGAAACAGTCACGAAGTTTCCGACAAAGAGTGCCATCACTGAGAAAAGCAGCGCAATGATGGTACCTACCTGAAACAGAATACCCCGGATCCAGATACAGCCGTAGGTATACACAATGGCGACCGCCAGAAAGAATGGCGTGCAGGACACATTGTGCAGCGCGTAGTCAAAGTAGATCCGGATCGCCAGCATGATCGCATAGGTGATCGTAAGCGCTTTGATGGACGGCCACAGCTTGTACAGCGTATAGCCTGTCATCACGATCGGCACGATATAGATCAGCTGGAAATACTTGATTTCCTGAACCTGTATCGCAGCCGGATTCACATAAAACAGATAATGACCAAACAGATTGCCCAGGATCATGACCGCCTCAACCACAAACGGAACGGCGATCAGCTTCCATTTCTCCCGCACCTTTTTTTCTTCTCCGGCCTGACACAGCAGATACAGTCCGAATACGTAGAAGAAGAACTGATAAAGGATCAGATAGAACGTATAGCTGCCCGTCAGCAGACGTGCCGCATCCGGAATGGAGCTGCCAGCCAGCATGGAGTTCAGCGCAATACTTGCCGCCATCAGAAGATCTGCAGACACAGCACCGATCAGCAGATAGTCCTGAAACTGTTCGTTCTTTTTCAGAAAAGTAAGATAAATCAGAATCCCGAGCAGGATAAAAATGGCTGCGATATTATTAATCATTGTGCCATTATTGATATCTGCCATGATCATATGAATTCTCCCGCACCGCCCTGCCAACCCTACTTACATAAACGCAGGGCATACCACATTTAATTATACTAAAAACAGAAGATGTTTTGTATAATCAAAATGAAATCAGGGTTTCAATAATAACCGTTCGTATTACCTATGAGGTGCCAAGATGAACCTACAGGACACAGGTTCCAGAATGCTGACCAGGCTGGTCTTTCGTCTGCTTCCGATTCAGGTGCTGATGGCCGTCGTCAATAGTGCGGGCGGCATGATCTCCAGCTACTTCGCGACTAATTTCATCGGCGTGAATGCCATGAGCGCCGTCGGAATCTACTGGCCCGTGAACATGCTGATCGGTGCCGTCGGCATTATTCTCTCCGGCGGGTGCGGTATTCTGTGCGGTAAAT
>JAFTFP010000079.1 GCA_017449485.1 Lachnospiraceae bacterium | reverse complement strand
GGCTGTGCTTCTTGTGAACAGTCAGGTTCAGTACAGAAATGCCTACACGAATGAGTACAGCTTCGAGCGGGCGATCACGGGCTTCGGTTACCTGACCGGCCTGCGGCTTGATCTGAAGAAGATTGCGGCGGGGACACAGACGGAAGGCTTCGAGCTCGAGGTGCTGGCTGCGGAGGAAGAAACACCTTCGGATGGCGCTTCAGGTGACGCTTCAGATGACATTCCGGATGCATCGTCTAAAGATCCGCAGACGCCTGAGAGCCAGAAGATGGTTTCCACGACAGAAGCTGCGGATGATCATGATGCGCAGAGCGCGGCCCGGCCCGAAGGGTCAGAGGAGCCGCTGCGGCTTCGCGGGACTCAGGATGAAGCGGCGCTGGCAGCAGAGGAGGAACATCGAAGTCTGCTGCGTAAAGTACATGACTACCTGACACAGGACCGCGGCCCTGTGTATAAGGAAAACGTACTTCCGCTGGATCTGGAAACACTGTCCGCAATCGGCGGTACTATGGGCAGCATGGACCTCTATGTGAATTCACTTGCGCCCACGCATCAGAATGAGATGACCGGAATCTTCAAAGGAAAGAACCTGATCCTGATTGCCGCAGAGGCATTCAGCGGAGATATGATTGATCCGGAGCTGACCCCGACCCTGTATCGCATGGCGGAGCGGGGAATCCGCTTTACGGACTACTATCAGCCGGCCAGCGCGGGCACCACGGGCGGCGAATTTGAATTTCTGACCGGACTTCTGCCGGTATCCGGCGGCCGATCCATGAAAAACATCTCAACCCACAATAATTATTTCACCATGGGCTCTCAGCTGGACCGGCTGGGATATTTCGGCAAGGCCTATCACAACAACGACTACAAGTACTATGACCGCCATATTACACACAATACCCTGGGGTACAGTGAGGGCTTCATGGGTATGGGAAACGGCATGGAGGAGTATGTGACGCAGCAGTGGCCGGAGAGCGATCTGGAGATGATCGAGGGAACCCTGCCCGAATATATAGACCATCAGCCCTTCAATATCTATTATATGTCGGTGAGCGGTCACAGTGCCTACAATGCAGGCTTTAATAAGATGGCAGAGAAAAATCTGCCGACGGTGGAGGCCTGGTGTGAGGCACAGGGAAAGGAGTATTCAGACAAGGTCAAGGCTTATCTTGCGGCCAATCTGGAGCTGGAAAATGCAATGACCTATCTGGTCAACGAGTTGGAAAAGGCCGGTATTGCAGAGGATACGGTCATCTGCATCACGGCGGACCACTTCCCCTATGGTCTGGACGAGGACGCAGCGGTGGGACATATGCCGTATCTCTCGGAGCTCTACGGCTTCGAGGTGATGGACTATTTTGAGCGGGATCACAATCGATTGATCCTGTGGTGTGAGAGCCTGGAGAAGGAAGATCCCATCACAGTGGATACGCCGGTTTCCAGCATTGATATTCTGCCGACACTCTCTAATCTGTTCGGGACGGAGTGGGATTCCAGGCTGCTGCCGGGACGGGATGTCTTCTCGGAGGCGCAGCCGCTGGTCTTTACGATGAGTTATGACTGGAAAACGGATCTGGGCACGTACTATGCTGCTTCCGGAAAGTTTGTGCCGGCTTCGGAAGAGATCGAGATTCCGGAGGGATATGTGGACCGGATGAAGGTGGTCATTCGAAACAAGCGCACCTACATGGACGGTCTGGTGAAAAACGATTATTTTGCGCATCTGTTTGGCGAGACGGCGCAGAAGGAGGACAAAGAGGAATGACATTTATTTATCCCATTATTTTCCACAAGACGCAGGAAGGCCGCATCAAGGGTTATTTTCCCGATCTGGAGGGCTGCAGCGCAGAAGGAGAGACAGTGGAACTCGCTGTGCGGGATGCTATGGAAGCGGAATACAACTGGATCATGCTGGAACTGGAGGAAGAGGATCCGGTTCTGCCGGCAGTCTCTCATCTGCAGGATCTTGAGCTGAAGGAAGGGGAGTTTGCCCGGAATATCAGCGTGAAGGTGCGTCTGACAGAGGGGTGGGAGGAATGAAGATCCGGGTTCGCGATGCATCTTTTCAGGATGTACTCTCAGCGCCGGTCATGGAACACCGGGATCCGGTGCGTCCGAACCGGTTTTTCCGGACACTTCTTAAAAACGTCTGCGGTCCGGAGCTGAAGACGGTCGGCTTTACCTGGGAGCAGGAGGGCATGGAGCGTCTGAAGCAGGATGAGCCCTGCCTGATTCTGATGAATCATTCCAGCTTTATTGATCTGAAAATCGCAGAGATCATTTTCGCGGATCGGCCGCTGAATATTATCTGCACCAGCGATGGCTTTGTCGGGAAGGATTGGCTGATGCGGCAGATCGGCTGCGTTCCGACGCAGAAGTTCGTCGGAGATGTGACACTGATCCGGGATATGCAGTACGCGCTGCAGACGCTGAAGAGCTCTGTCCTGATGTTTCCGGAGGCCAGCTACAGCTTTGACGGATCGGCGACACCGCTGCCGGAGAGCCTGGGCAAGCTGTTGAAGATTCTGAAGGTGCCGGTGATTCATGTGCGCACCTACGGCGCTTTTCAGCGGGATCCGCTCTATAACAATCTTCAGCTGCGCGACGTAAAGGTCAGCGCGAAGGTGCGATATCTTCTTTCACCGGAGGAGATTCAGGGCAGAAGCCGGGAAGATATAAATGAGATTCTCCGGGAGGCATTTACTTTTGATCACTGGAGATGGCAGAAGGAGAACGGAATTCGTGTCAGCGAGCCGTTCCGGGCGGATCATCTGAACCGGGTGCTGTATAAATGTGCCTGCTGCGGAGCGGAAGGCCATATGACCGGAAAGGGAACACAGCTTTCCTGCGGTGCCTGCGGCGCTGTCTGGGAACTGACAGAATACGGTGAGCTTGCGCCGGTCAATCCGCAGGCACAGGAAACGCCTGCGGAGCGCAGCTTTTCTTTTGTGACGGACTGGTACCGCTGGGAGCGGGCCTGTGTCCATAGTGAACTGGAGAATGGAACCTACCGGCTGGACGAAGAGGTAGAGATCTGTGTAATGAAAAACACGGAGTGCATCTATCGCGTCGGAAAAGGCCGGCTTGTGCATGACCTGAACGGCTTTCATCTGACTGGCTGCGACGGGGCACTGGATTACACACAGAAACCGCTTGCCTGCTACAGCCTGTATTCTGACTATTACTGGTATGAGCTGGGAGACATGATCTGCATCGGCAATAAAGAGATGCTCTACTACTGCTTCCCGGAAAACGGCGAAAATGTCGCCGCCAGGACGCGACTGGCTGTGGAGGAGCTGTATCGGATGAAGAAGCCGGCCCGCAGAATCATCGCGGGGTGAGAAGCGTGCGCAGATCGGGTACGCCGATGACGGCAGAAGCCTGGTCGATGATCGCCTGTGCGCCGGCGCCGTCAATACCCTGATAATAGGTGTAGGCGAGCTTCTTTCCGCCGCCGGGTCCCAGAAGGCCCAGTGCCAGGCCTTGTGCCAGCTCTGTGCCGTGATCCTGTTCGCGGGAGAGAATGAGGCCGTCCACATGCTGATTGCCGGCCGTCTGCAGATAGGCATAGACCACAGAAGCGGCCTGCAGCCCTTCTCCTCTGGAGGAGGTATATCCCACCTCGGAGAGGAGGACACTGCGTACCTCCTGCTGCGGTGTCAGATAGTGGGACTGACACAGATAATCCGTGAGCACCTCGACATTGCGCATGGACAGGTAAGGTGAATCGGAAGAATGTGTCACCTGCCCGTGTTCAACCCAGACGGAAGGATCCGTGAGCGGGTAGTTGTACGGGTGCGCTGCCAGATGCCAGGCAATGTTGCCGCCGTTTACCATACTGTTCTGGAATGCATTCAGAAAGCTCTTTCCAGGGAAATAGCGGGAGCTGATGGAGGAAGACCACTGCTGATCGATGCAGGTGTACACCCGGGCATTGGCATTTTCAGAGCGGATCGCGTTGTAGCAGATGCGGAAGCCTTCCGCATATTCGTCTGTATAGCTCTTTACATCGCCTGCACTCATGTAATTCCAGTCACTGTAGGCGTTGATCTCATTGCCGATGATCCAGTTATCAATCTGTCCATGGCCGATTCCCGCATAGCGGTTTGCCAGGAAGGACATGACGGCAGCCAGCTTCTCGGCGCCGGCTTCCTCGTCACAGTTGAGCATATAGTAATGAGCGCTGCCGCCCCGCGCGGAGGGGTGAATCAGCGTCTGATCTCCATATTTGTTGTTCAGAAGAATCATGGTCACCTGAAGGCCCATGCTGTTGAAACGCTGAATCAGCCGGTCATAGCCGGAAATCATGGAGGAGTTGAAGCTGTACGAGCGGCCGTTGTAGGTATAGCCGATGCCGCCGCCCGCACAGAGTTCGCCGAGATTCAGATTGTAGGAGACCTGCTGTACGCCCAGCGAGAGCAGATCGCTGGAATAGACCAGACCGGATGCGGGCAGAATACCCTTTTTGCCGTGATCCTGCCGGGAGGCAGCCAGCGTGGCGCAGGCTTCCGGATTGGTGATATAATGTGCGCTGCTGACGGGGACAAGTTCACCGCCCCGCATCACACACACGATAAAGCGCTTCATCAGATTGGAGGAGGCGCTGTTTTTATTTAAGGGGAAAGTGAAGGAAGCGCCCGCGCCGATCGGTGCCGTTGCGACTTCCGTGCCGCTTGAGCCGGAGACATAGGTTCCCTGGGCAATCAGGTGGAAGAGCCCGTCCTCGGAGTTGACTAAAGAATAGTCCGAGCCGGCGCCTGCCGGGGCGCGGCCCATCGGATCGGCCCCCTTGAACAGCGCGTAATTCAGACTCTCGGTTTTCAGTTCAGGAAGATCTCCGGTCACACGGGCAATTACCTGGACGTTGTCGGAGGCAATCCGGCAGCTGCAGATATCGACCGGCAGATCATCATTCGTTCTCGCAGCGGCATAGGGATCGGTGTCGGTCAGAGCCTCTGCGGGGACAAAAGCCGGCTGATTGTCAGTTCCCGGAAGGGAGACGAGATACCAGTCGATCTCCACCGGTTCCTCCACATCCAGAACCTGGTATTCTATTTCCTGCGCATTTTCCTGTGGCGCGGCAGCATCACCTGCTTCCTCCGCATTTTGCCCGGGACGCAGGATCTCCTCCAGCACAACACGTCGGTAAGAGGTGACGCGGCCCAGAACCGTCACCGGATCTGCCCATTTCAGACTTCCCAAGGCGCCATAATCCTCTTCATCCGGCCCCTCATAGAGAGAAACCGCGGAGGCGGCGTAGCAGGTCCGCGCCGGCTCGAAGGTGATTTCGAAGGGAAGTGTCTTGCCGGAGAGGATCATCTCGGCGGCCACATCGGCCAGCAGCTGCTGCTCGCCGGCTTCCTGCAGGGCAAGCAGTTCGGACTGCGGCTGCTGTGTCTTCGCGGCATCGAAAAACAGCTGCTCCTTCGGCGGGATGGTATCAACGATGGAAGGCTCGGGCGCAGGCAGCTGCCCGTAAGGCATAAAAAAGGTCACGTAAAGCGCGCCCAGTCCCATCAGGAACAGCGCGATGAATAAACCGGTGAGAATGGTGATAATGGTCCGCCGTCCGGCACTGCGGGGTGCCTCAGCCTCAGCTTTTTCTT
>JAFTFP010000078.1 GCA_017449485.1 Lachnospiraceae bacterium | reverse complement strand
TGGCAGTGTCCGACATGTGGGGCAGTGCATGACCGTGACATCAACGCAGCGGTCAATATCAGGAAAGAGGGGCTACGCAAGCTCCATGATAACGATATTAAAAAGGTAAGCTGAAAACAAAGAAAATCACTAGGGCAGGAACTGCCCGAAGTCAACGCCTGTGGAGCCGATGGTCACTGCCTGGCAAAGACACGTCTTGGCTGGCAAACTATAGCGATGAAGCAGGAATCCCCCACCTCTGCAGGCGGTGGGAGGTTCAATATCATCTGTCTCGCGTTATTTGTATTTGTAGAGGGACGGATCATTCGGGCTTTTCATCACACGCCGGAAAAGGGGCTGGACTGCCTGATTGTCCTCGGCGCGCAGGTGTATGAGAGCGGGCCCAGCGTTGTGCTGAAATACCGTCTGGATACAGCTGCATCTTATCTGGAGAACAATCCTGACACCTTCTGCATCGTGTCCGGCGGACAGGGGCCCAACGAGCCCTTCCCGGAAGCCGTCGGTATGAAGCAGTACCTGTTGGAAAAGGGGATTGTGGAGGAACGGATTCTCACCGAAGAAGCGTCTCAGAACACGAAGGAGAACATGGAATTCAGCCGGGAGCTGCTGGAGAACGATATCAGTGTCGGTATTGTCACCAATGATTTTCACATCTACCGGGCGATGGGACTTGCCCGAAAGGCGGATTTTGCCAAAGCGCAGGCTGTACCGGCGCCGTCGTCTGTCCCGTATCTGCCCAACAACCTGCTGCGGGAATTTCTGGGGGTTATGAAGGACTCCATGAAGGGAAATATGCCCTCGCCGTTTACCTTTTCGGAGTGATTGCGGGCACAATTGATTTGTGCTATGTTTGATTTGTAAGACGCAATATTTTCAATGTATGCAGTCTGTGGTTTTGTATTGAATCGGGCGATGTGCAAAGGAAAGGAGGAAGCTATGGTTATTGTCGTATATTTACTGATTCTGGTGCTGGGCGCGTTCCTTTTTTACAGCGGTCTGAAGCAGGCCAGAAACTGCACAACAGAGACGAATGCAACGATTGTCGATATTGAGACTACGCGAAGCAGGGATAAAAATGATCGCCGAAGGAACCGCTATCCAGTTGTGGAATTCATGGCGGATAATGGGCAGCAGGTTCACAAGAGAGCAGATGTCAGCAGCCAGAACAGAAATAAATATCAGGTGGGAGAGCGGCTGACCGTTAAATATAATCCGCAGAATCCGGAGGAGTTCATTGTAAAAGGAAAGTCCCTTGCATTCAATCTGGGCGTTGGAGCACTGATGGTGGTGTTCGGCTTGATCGGGCTCATTACACGGTTTATGTGATCTGGTGGGGACATCATGGGTTCATGGTTTGACGGAACAGCATCTGAAAATAAGAGATCAGGTATGCTGGACTGCAAGTATATGCGGATCCAGGGGCGCGAGCTTGCCCGGAATACGATGCACGGGAAGGGCGTATTCAGCATGTGCTGGCAGCTGGTGCAGAACGATGTGATGGACGAAGAGGACGCGGATCTGTTCCGGGAGATCGACGACTGGTTTGCAGAGCATCTGCCGTTTCCGCCGCAGTGCCGGAATCAGGAGCCGGTCATCTGCTGGTTCAAGACGGAAAACACAGAAGAGATGATGAAGATGATCCGTCCGGCACTCTGGCTTCTCGAGCGCTACAATCATCCGTATTTTCTGGTGTACACCAACACGCCCGGGGAGATCGTCTATGAGGATCAGTATCAGGTCGCGACCATGACAGAAGGGCTGCTGGTCGAGGACCTGCAGGAGCCCTGGGACGTGGAAACCTGATCAGTTAATCGGGGCGTCATGGACGGGCTGATCCTTATGTGTGTAGCCGACCAGGGCTGTTTCATACTCAGCAATCTGCGCTTCGTAACAGGATCTGACTTTCTCCGGAAGCTTATCCTTCTTCAGTGCAAAACACTCCCGGATGCGCCGGAAATCTTCCTGCGCAGCATCTTTGTAATTATTGCTCATATCCATTTTCAGTGTCCGGAACAGGTCTTCCAGTTCCGGATCTGTTTTTCTGCGAAAAAACATCAATTCATCATCTCCATGGTATTCTGTGCAGACTCATGATTATTCATAACCCTCTAAGGTTCAGTTAAGGCAAGGCATGCTAAAATGAATTCAGTTGAGGGAACAAATACATCATACACGGAGGAAGATAAAAGTGACAAGGTTAAAGACAATGCCAATCCGGCGGGCGGCCGCGATCATGACAGCCTGCACGCTAGGGTTGACCATGACAGCTTGTGCAGTAAGCACAACTGAAAATACAACTGAAAATACAGCAGAAAGCACGGGTGCGGAAAACGCAGTGCAGGAAGAGAGTGCGGCGGAAGCAGAAACGGCGTCTGAAGCAGAGCAGACCGTGATGCAGACATCTCTGCCGGGACTGGATGAGAGCGCCTGGCTCTACAACGAAGAGGATGACGTCTACTATCAGATCGGAATTTCCTATTGCGAGACCCCGGCGGATGAAAACTATGAGACCTTGGCGGTTTTTGTCCCGGGTGCGTATTTCACGGGAACGGACAACGGGGATGGAACCTATACCTGCGAGATCAATGAGGCTGGAGAAGCCAACGGCTACACAGCGCTGACAGCGCCGGTGGTGATGCCGATCAACACACCCGGGTACTCCGCGATGGCGGCACTGACGGATTATTCAAGCAGCGTCGCAGACTATACGCAGGAAGGCTTTGTCTATGTTCATGCCGGCTGCCGCGGCCGGGATGCCGGCGCGCCGGCGGGCGTCACGGATTTAAAGGCTGCGGCGCGGTATCTCAGATATGTCGATGAGGAATGTCCGGGTGATGCTGAGAAGATCTTCACTTTCGGCATGAGCGGCGGCGGTGCCCAGTCTGCACTGATGGGCGCAACCGGAAACAGCGATCTGTATACGCCTTATCTGGAGGCGATCGGTGCGGTGGAAGGTGCTTCGGATGCCGTGTATGGCGCGATGTGCTGGTGCCCGATCACAAACCTGGATGAGGCGGACGAAGCCTATGAATGGAATCTGGGTGTGACCCGCTCTGGCCTCTCGGAGGAAGAACAGGCCATTTCCGATGCGCTGGCCAAGCTCTACGCCGGCTACATTAACGGCGCCGGCTTTGTGGATGAAAAAGGAAACGCGCTGACATTGGAGAAATCCGAGGAGGGCATTTATCAGGCCGGAACGTATTATGATTACATCAAGGGTGTGATTGAGACTTCACTGGAGCATTTCCTGACAGACACAGAGTTCCCGTATGATGCCTCTTCATCGAGCAGCGGCGGCATGGGCGGCCCCGGCGGTCCCGGCGGTATGGGCGGCCACGGCGGACACGGTGGTTTTGGCGGCGGCGAAGGTATGAGACCTGAAGGGGAAGGCGGCTTCCTGGGCGGCGAAGGCATGGAATTCGCAGAAGGGGAAGGTCCTGGAGAGGCAGCAGGCGCGGAAACAGGCAGTGAGGCAGCAGAATCCGGCGAAATTAATTACGAGGAAATCGATGACATCACCCGGAACGAGACCTCGAGCGGACTGGAACTGTCCGGAACCTATGAGACGGCGCAGGATTATATCGATGCGCTGAATGCAAATGGAGAGTGGGTGAGCTATGACGCGGCCAGCGGAGAGGTCACGATCACGAGTGTGGCGGATTTTGTCAAGGCACTGAAGTCCGCGTCGAAGAATCTGGGTGCTTTTGACCAGCTGGATGCGGGCCAGGGCGAGAACACTCTGTTTGGCTACGGCGATGGCGAGGGGGCACATTTTGACCAGCAGCTCATGCAGGTGCTGGAGCAGCTCGGCAGTGAGTACGCGGCCGCCTATGCAGAGGATCTGGCAAAAACTGACTCACAGGGCACGGATGTGACGACCCGGCTGCTGATGTATACGCCGCTGTATTATCTGATGGAATTCTATGAGGGCTATGGAAGCAGTGATGTGGCGTCCTACTGGCGGATCCGCACCGGCATCAATCAGGGCGACACGGCGCTGTCCACCGAGGTGAATCTCGCGCTGGCGCTGGAGCAGTATGAGGGTGTCGAGGACGTGGATTTCGAGACGATCTGGGGCCAGGGACACACGCAGGCGGAGCGCACCGGAACCAGCACGGAGAATTTCATTCAGTGGGTGAATGAGTGCATGCAGGAGTCATGATTACAGCAGATCAGAGTAAGAGTGCGGGGACCCTCTGTTCCTGATAGAATGACTGGATATTGTGCACATAAAAAAAGTCGTCAGCCTGTGCTGACGACTTTTGCTCCGAAGGGAGCGAGTGCAAGTTTACATCGCTGCCATAGCGGTCGTGTATCCTGAGGCTCCGCACAGCGCCATCCAGTGGCCGCGGCGCGCCTCGTCTACCATGTATTTGGTCTGCAGGAAATTGCTGTAATTAAATGCTGCAGCGATGTTTCTTACGATTCTCCTGATGTTGTTGATGATTGCTTTCATGATCTTGTCCTCCTTTGTTTTCTGGTGATTTCTCTTATCAGTTCTTTTATTTAGAAATCATCCTGATTCGAATTGCGGCGGCTTCCATGCTTTTTCAGCTCGCTTTCGCTTCGCCGCAGTGGTTGTCTGTGTTTTATGTGCTTATCTTATATCGGCGTATGTCACAGTAATGTCACAACATGGGTGGGACGGTGCTCTGTCCCCTCGTTCCATTGTCTGAATTTTCTGAAAGTGGGACGATTCTCTGTCACCTCGTCCCACCAGATGAGGCCATTTTCAGATTGACAGGGGCATTTTGGAGTTATACAATTCAATTTTGTAAAGACAAAGGCGTCTTGAAGCATTGCTTCAGGACGCCTTTTTTGCGTAAAAAAGATCAGGAGGAAAAGGATATGTGCTCGATTATTGGCTGCTGTGGTACAGGTGTTGGCTATGAGGAGCTGAAGGGAGCGCTGGAGAAAACACATTCCCGCGGTCCGGATGCCAGCAGGATTGTGAATACCGGAAACGGGTGGCTTGGTTTCAACCGGCTTTCGATCATGGGGCTGACAGAGGAGGGCATGCAGCCGTTCGTACTGAACCAGATCAGCCTGGTCTGCAACGGTGAGATCTATGGCTTCCGGCCGATCAAAGAGGGGCTGAAGGCGCAGGGCTATAATTTTGTCAGTGACTCCGACTGCGAGATTCTTCCGGCGATGTACCTGGAGTACGGGACGGATATGTTCCGGATGCTGGACGCGGAGTACGCGCTGATTCTGTATGATGCTGAGAAGAATAAGTACATCGCGGCCCGGGATCCCATCGGCATTCGCCCGCTGTACTACGGCGTGCGCGATGACGGAACCTATGTTTTTGCCTCTGAGCCGAAGAATATTCTGCCGCTGGCTAAGAAGGTGATGCCATTCCCGCCGGGACACTATTTTGAGGACGGCGTCTTTGTGAAGTATCGGGATATGTCGGAAGTCGGCCAGATTTTGCCGGACGGGCTGGACGAGATTTCGGGCAAAATCCGGAGTCTTCTGATTCGCGGCGTGCGCAAGCGTCTGGACGCGGACGCGCCGGTGGGGTTTCTCTTGTCAGGCGGCCTGGATTCTTCGCTGGTGTGCGGCATCGCAGCGCATCTGTCAGAGAAGCCGCTGGAGACCTGGGCGATCGGCATGGATGTGGACGCCATTGACTTAAAGTACGCCCGGGAGGTGGCAAGGTATATTCACTCCAATCATCACGAGGTCATCATGACCCGGCAGGATGTCATTGACGCGCTGGAGACCGTCATTGAGATGCTGGGCACCTATGACATCACTACGATTCGCGCTTCCATCGGCATGTACCTGGTGTGCAAGGCGATTCATGAGACCTCGGATGTGCGCGTAATTCTGACAGGCGAAATCTCGGACGAGATATTCGGCTACAAGTATACGGATTTTGCCCCCAATGCTGAAGAATTCCAGAGGGAAGCAGAGAAGCGGATCCGCGAGATCCATATGTACGACGTGCTGCGCGCGGACCGGTGCATCAGCGTGAACTCACTGGAGGCACGGGTGCCCTTCGGCGATCTGGCCTTTGTGGAGTACTGCATGGCCATTGATCCCGAGCTGAAGATGAACCGGTATGGCAAGGGAAAATATCTGCTGCGGAAAGCTTTTGAGAAGGACGGACTGATTCCGGACAGCATTCTGTGGCGAGAGAAGGCTGCGTTCTCGGATGCGGTGGGGCATTCCATGAAGGACGACCTGGCTGCCTACGCGGAGTCTTGCTACACGGACGAGGCGTATGAAGCGGGCATCCTGAAGTATGACCATGCCCGGCCGTTTACGAAGGAGTCGCTGCTGTACCGGGATATCTTCGAGAAATATTATCCCGGGCAGTCGGAGATGGTCGTAGATTTCTGGATGCCGAACCGCAGCTGGGAGGGGTGCGATGTGACAGATCCGTCCGCCCGCGTGCTCGCCAACTACGGCGCCAGCGGGGTGTAAAGCAGCAGAGTCGGCGTTTGATCAGTCCTGCGGCAGCTGTAGAGAAACGAAATTATGTATTGCAAATAATTGTTGACAATTGAATTAAGCAGGTGTAGCATAAATTCTCGTAAAGGCAAAGGCGCCATGGAACGAAGGTTCCGTGGCGCTTTTTTTGCGTGTTAGCAATGAGCCATGCGCAGACAAGACAGATGGCAGACGAAGAGAGCTTGCTCTCTTTCGGCTGACAGATGGGTTGGATGCATACGGCGAATGCCGCGACAGTGAGAGAACGAAGTTCTCGAACCTGTCGGCATGGCATGAAAGGAGGCAGATATGGCACAGCAGAATGTTCCCGAATTATTTGGTTCCCTGGTATTTGATGACAGAGTCATGCGTGCGAGACTCTCTGCGGATGTCTACAGTTCGCTGAGAAAGACGATTGATGAGAACGCAAGGCTGAAGGAGAGCGACGCGGAGGCAGTGGCGGCAGAGATGCGCGACTGGGCGATCGAGCATGGCGCAACCCACTTTACACATTGGTTCCAGCCGCTGACCGGCGTGACGGCCGAGAAGCACGACAGCTTCATCACACCTTCTCCGGATGGCGGCGTGATCATGGAGTTTTCCGGCAAGGAGCTGATCAAGGGCGAGCCGGATGCTTCTTCCTTCCCGTCCGGCGGACTGCGGGCGACTTTTGAGGCGAGAGGCTACACCGCGTGGGATCCGACCTCCTATGCATTCATCAAGGATCACACACTCTGCATCCCCACCGCATTTTGCTCCTATTCGGGCGAAGCCCTGGATAAGAAGACACCGCTGCTTCGTTCGATGGAGGCGCTGAACATTCAGGCCAGACGGATTCTGAAGCTGTTCGGGAAAGAGGTCAAATATGTGCGCACGAGCGTCGGCCCGGAGCAGGAGTACTTCCTGATCGACAAGGAGATGTTCGAGAAGCGGCCGGATCTGATTTATACCGGGCGCACGCTGTTCGGGGCGATGCCGCCCAAGGGACAGGAGCTGGATGATCATTATTTCGGCGTGATCAAGCCCCGCGTGCTGGCTTTTATGGAGGAGCTGAACACGGAGCTCTGGAAGCTGGGCATTCTGGCGAAGACAGAGCACAACGAGGTCGCGCCGGCGCAGCATGAGCTGGCTCCGATTTACTCGACGACGAACGTGGCGACCGACAACAACCAGCTGACCATGGAGATCATGCAGAAGGTGGCCAGAAAGCACGGCCTGGTGTGTCTGCTGCACGAGAAGCCGTTTGCCGGCGTGAACGGATCCGGCAAGCACAACAACTGGTCCATGGCGACGGACACCGGTATCAACTTGCTTTCTCCCGGCGAAACGCCGTACGAGAATGCTCAATTTCTCCTTTTCCTCTGTGCGGTCATCCAGGCGGTGGATGATTACCAGGACCTGCTGCGTCTCTCTGTGGCGACGGCAGGGAATGACCACCGTCTGGGTGCCAACGAGGCGCCGCCGGCCATCATTTCGGTGTTCCTGGGCGAGGAGCTGAGCGCGATTCTGGAAGCGATCAAGACGGATTCACCGTATCAGGGTGCGGAGAAGGTCATCATGAAGCTGGGTGTCAAGACCCTGCCGCGCTTCTCCCGGGATACGACAGACCGCAACCGCACGTCACCTTTTGCCTTTACAGGTAATAAGTTTGAGTTCCGGTCGCTGGGATCCTCGAGCAGCATCGCCTGCTGCAACATGATGCTGAACGCGGCGGTGGCGGAGAGTCTGAAGCAGTACGCGGACCGGCTGGAGAAGGCGGAGGATTTCGAGGCGGATCTGCACGCGCTGATCAAGGAAGTGATCCAGAAGCACGAGCGGATTCTCTTCAACGGCAACGGCTACGGCGAAGAGTGGGTGAAGGAGGCGACCGAGGTCCGCGGGCTCTCGAACCTGAAGACCACGGCGGACGCGATGCCGCATCTGCTGGACGAGAAGAACAAGGAGATGCTCAAGGCCCACAAGGTCTTCACCGAGTCCGAGCTGCATTCCAGATGCGAGATCATGCTGGAGAACTACTGCAAGACGGTCAACATCGAGGGCCATACAATGGTGGATATGGTGCGCAAGAACTATCTGCCGGCGATCGAGAGTTATCTGTACAGCCTGGCGCAGGCCACTTCGCTGATGAAGTCGGTCAGCAGCAAAGTGAAGTGCAACTACGAAATTTCCACCATGGAGCGGCTCTCTGAGCTGACAGATGAGATCCTGGAGAAGGTCGAGGCGCTGGAGGCGGTGCTGGAAGAGCTGAAGAGCTATCCGGACATCATCCGCACCTCCGAGGCAATCCGCGACGACGTGCTTCCGAAGATGGAAGCCCTGCGCGGCGCCGTCGACGAGGCCGAGATGCTCACCAGCGAGGAGTGCTGGCCCTTCCCGAGCTACGGAAAGCTGCTGTTCTCGGTATATTGAGTTTCACGGAGTGAGACGAGGGGACAGAGCACTGTTCCACAAATGAGAAACAAGGGGACAGAGCACCGTCCCACCACAACTGAGACGAGGGGACAGAGCACTGTTCCACCACAAGGTCATCCCACAAAGGCGTGGTTTCCTTTGGAGGGGTGGCCTTTTTTATATTCAATTCTGAGGAGGATGGTCTTATGACTGGAGAGGTAATGGAATTGCTGGAGGCGTTGGATGGCGAAATATTCGACGTGTGGTTTCTGGCGGGCGCGGCGCTGGTGTTCTGGATGCAGGCCGGGTTTGCGATGTGTGAGGCGGGCTTCACGCGGGCGAAGAACGCGGGAAACATTATCATGAAGAACCTGATGGATTTCTGCATCGGGACGGTGATGTGGTTCATCTGCGGCGCGTCGCTGATGCTGGGTCCGAACGTCCTGGGCGGATTTGCGGGCGGCTTCAGCGTTGATGTGTTTACCCGCTATGCGGATTTTGACTATTCTGCTTTCGTGTTCAACCTGGTGTTCTGCGCGACGACGGCGACGATCGTGTCGGGGTCCATGGCGGAGCGCACGAAGTTCTCGAGCTACTGCATTTATTCGGCGGTCATTTCGGCGGTCATTTACCCGATCGAGGCGCACTGGACCTGGGGCGGCGGTTTCCTTGCGCAGTGGGGCTTTCACGATTACGCAGGCTCGAACTGCATCCACATGGTCGGCGGCATCTGCGCGCTGATCGGAGCCTGGATGCTGGGGCCCCGAATCGGCAAGTTCGAGCGGGACAAAGCAGGGAAGGTCACGAAGGTCAATGCGTTTCCGGGCCACAACCTGGTCATCGCGGCGCTGGGCGTGTTTATCCTGTGGCTGGGCTGGTACGGCTTCAACGGCGCGGCGGCGACAGATGTGGCGACGCTGGGCTCTGTGTTCCTGACGACCACGGTGGCGCCGGCGGTGGCGACGGTGGTGTGCATGATTTTCACCTGGGCAAAATATGGCAAGCCGGATGTCTCGATGTGTCTGAACGCTTCGCTGGCCGGTCTGGTGGCGATTACAGCGCCGTGTGATGTGACGGACTGTGCGGGTGCGGCCATCATCGGTGTGGTAGCGGGCCTCCTGGTGGTCTTCGGCGTCTGGTTCAATGATCACGTCACCCATGTGGACGATCCGGTGGGCGCGGTGGCAGTTCATATGTTTAATGGCATCTGGGGCACGATTGCTGTCGGACTGTTCGCAACGGAGAGCGCGCCGGGTTTTGCCCTGGCAGGAATTCAGGAAGGACTGTTCTACGGCGGCGGCTTCGGACAGCTGGGTAAGC
>JAFTFP010000077.1 GCA_017449485.1 Lachnospiraceae bacterium | reverse complement strand
TGCCAGATAGGTGTCAAAAGATGAAAATGCCTGCGCGCCGGCCCACTCGTTCTGCATGATGCCGAGGAAGTTGACCATCTGGTAGCACAGCGTGGACAGGTGACCTGCCGGGGAGGAAGTGATCTTGCCCGGTACGCCGCCGAGACCTTCCTGGATCAGCTGCTTCAGGCTCCAGCCTGCGCAGTAGCCGGTCAGCATGGAGAGGTCGTGCAGGTGGATTGCCGCGCTGCGGTGCGCATCCGCGATCTCGTCATCATAGACCTCACTCAGCCAGTAGTTGGCAGTGATGGCGCCGGAGTTGGAAAGAATCAGACCGCCGACGGAATAGGTGACGGTGGAGTTTTCCTTCACGCGCCAGTCATTGATCTTCAGATAATTGTCGACCAGGTCCTTATAGTTGACGAGCGTGGAATTGATGTTGCGGACCTTCTCGCGCTGACGGCGGTACAGGATGTAGGCCTTGGCTACATCGGAATAGCCGGACTCGGACAGAACCTTCTCAACGCTGTCCTGGATCTCTTCGACGGTGATCTTGCCGTCCTTGATCTTCGGCTCAAAATCAGAAGTGACATGCAGCGCGATCAGATCAATCACGCTGGGATGATACTGCTTGTTCAGCGCCTCAAACGCGCTGGTGATCGCAGCACTGATCTTGCTGATGTTAAACTCCGCGATAGTTCCGTCTCTTTTAACGACCTGATACATAACATTACCCCTCATAGATATAGAAATTAATTTTTGACCAAAAAGAAAATATGGCTGCTGCGCGCATTTTCAGCGCGTACAACAACCATATCACCGGGTTCTCTGAATGTCAATATCTAGTGTCGTTTTCAGAATAATCTCTATATATTGTGTATTTACCCCTTCGGTCATTGACTATCTCAGTCCACTCCCCGAATGATCACATGAGGCACATATTTCCGCACAATCTCCGCGTATTTTTCAAGGTCTTCCTTGGCGGGCGCGGACAGATTTCCGTAGGGAACGGTGTCCCGATCTGTAAAGCTCTGCAGGAAATAGCGGCGCGCGCCGGAGATCAGGCGTCCGATTTCGTCAAAATCTGACTCCTCGTGAAATTCGCGGACGACGGTGGTGCGGAATTCGTAGTCCCTGGCCTCATTCATGATCAGAGCGATGCTCTCCTTGAACGTATCCATCCGGATCTGATCCACCCCGGCCGTAATGGCATATTTTGCCGGACTGTTCTTGATATCCATGGCGACGTAATCTGCCAGGCCTTCCTTCAGAATGCTTTCCAGGAGCTGGGGGTGATAGCCGTTGGTGTCCAGCTTGACGGAAAAGCCCATCTCGCGGATCTTCCGAAGCAGCTCCGGCAGGTCCTTGTGCAGGCAGGGCTCGCCGCCCGTGATCGCGACGCCGTCCAGAAGGCCCGTGCGCTTAGACAGGAAGGAAAGCAGCTCCGTGTCATCCATCACCGGATCCGCGGTGCCGTCCGCCAGCTCGTAGTTGTGGCAGTAGGGGCAGCGGAAATCGCAGCCGCCTAAAAAGACGGTGCAGGCCACGTGGCCCGGAAAGTCCAGCAGTGTCATTTTCTGTAATCCGTGAATTTTCATGATGTCCTTTCTTTATGCCTTCAACAGCTTCTCGGAAATGGTGTTCAATCCTGCTTTACTGTCCGGCCGATACTTGCACGGAAATCTGATGATTTCTTATGTTTTAGACTGCCCCCAGGATATGCAGGTTGCGCAGCGCGCCGTCCTCAATTCCGTCATTGACGGAATAGGCGTGCTTTTCGAGATCGCCGCAGACGGCCTGCGTCAGATTTTGCGCCATCAGCTCATCGATGACATCGGCTGCGATGCCCTCGATGACGTTGTACTTCTCCTCTGCCATCTCATCATCGTTGCCTGAGGTGATCAGGAATTCCAGCAGCTCCGCTTCGATCGAGAGCTTGCCTAAGCTGCGCAGGGCGCGGAAGCTCCACTTGTAGTAGGGCTGGTAGCGCCGGTTCAGCAGGAAGATGGCGGAAATGGCGCTCTTCGCGAATTCGAAGACCGCCAGCTGGGCCGCCGCGCTCTCGCCGTGGCGGATGCACCGCTGATAATTATACTGCCCGGCCTGCGCCATGAGAAGAAGGTGGCCGGCCAGTTTTTTGCGGCGGATGGGTTCCGGGTAGAAGGCGAGGGCCTGCCGGATGCGCGTCAGGTCGCCGGACGGATCACAGAAGAGTTCACCATTCGTCACCTCGAGGAGGGACTGCTCGTTGAAGGTCAACCACTCCCAGTGCGAAATGGGGACGGACTCCGGGGAGACTGCGGGTATACTGGATGAATTCAGAGATGCTTCGGCGGCGGGTGCGCTGACGGGATCCAGAGGTGCGGCGGCGGATACGGATGCCTCAGCGGATGCTGTGCAGGCTTGTATCAAGAGCCCGGCACTCTCGGTTCCGACCCGGTCCTTCAGAAATTCCTCCGTGCGCAGTACGCCGCGGCGGGCGCCGCCCACCGGCTGCATCAGCGGGCGGGTAAAGCCCATGAATTCCTTTGGCAGCTTCGCGTAGGCCCGCTCCAGCAGGAACGCGCTGCGCCGGTCCACAATGTCCTCGCCGGGCAGGAAAATACAGAATCCCGGCTCGTAGTCGTGATCCTGCGAAACCTCGTCATCAAATCCGAGGCACTCCGAGCCGCTGCCGATCAGCCCTGCCGCGATGTGCGGCTCAAGGCCTGGATATTCCTTCAGGAATTCCGCCAGCATCGGCTTTCCATACGTTTCATAATATGCTCTGGACAGTTCCAGTCCGTTCATCTTCTTGCTCTGCCTGCTCCTTTTCTGACTTGATCTGCTTGTTTCTTTTCTGAATTGTTTTGGCTTGTGACTGGATCCGGCGGCCTGTACCGTGTAAATGATTATTTCTGCGATTTACATGGTATTCTTTTTAGCTTGTTTTCTCGTCAATACCATGTAAAACCCACATTTATATAATTTACATGGTATTCCAACTTTACGCTCTACCTCATCAGTACCATGCAAATATCTCATTCACGGCATTTACATGGTATTCCGGCCTTACGCTCTACTTCATCGATACCATGCAGAATCATATTTTCACAAGTTTACATGGTAAACCGCATATTTTAGTTAATTAAGCTTGCCTGCCAGGTCTGCCTGCCAGGTCTGCCTGCCAGGCTTGTTAATTAAGCTTGCCTGCCAGGCACCTGCTTCCAGGTCTTCATCCTTTTTACAGCTCGTGGTAATACGGGCAGATGTTCTCGTAATGTCCGTCCTTCATGCGGAAGCCGCGGGGAATGACGCCGAGCTGAACGAAGCCGAGCCGCTCGTATAAGTGTCGCGCGTGAATGTTGCTCTCCACCACCGCGTTGAACTGCATGACCTTGAAGCCCAGCTCCGCGGCCTTTTCAAGGCAGTCCTTGACGAGCGCTTCTCCGATGTGCCCGCCTCTGCAGGCGGAGGCCACGGCATAGCTCGCGTTGGCGATATGGCCGCAACGGCCGATATTGTTGGGATGCAGGATATAGAGGCCCCGGATCGTGCCGTCTTCCTCTTCGGCGACGCCGCACCAGCTCTGGGCTGCGAAGAATTCCGCGCCGGTCTGCCCGTCCAGCAGCTCTTCCTGCGGGAAGGCAATGCCCTCCTCCACGACTTCATTCCAGATCCTGTTCATGGCCGGCACATCCTCCGGCCGATATCCGCGTATCTTCATCGACTGATTTTCCTCATTTCCTCATTTTCCCCTGCATCCATTTTCTGCAGCTTGCTTTCTAACTCTCTTCTGATCTCGCTCTCTTCCGATCTCACTCTCTTCCGACCCGCGCATAGATCTGCTCCGCGCGGTCTGTCAGCTCCTGTGCTGCCAGGAAATAGCCGTAATAGGAAAAGGTCGGCGCGCATTTCTCACAGACAAAGGCGTAGTAGCCGTCCCGCGGCGCCTGCGTCTCGTCCAGCAGAAGCTGAGCTTTGTCCAGGTATTCACTGACCAGGGACTCCGCCTGCTCCGGTCCCAGCTGCGCATTGGCTGCGTCCGCCATGTTCAGGTAGGTGATCGCCTGCTCCAGCTCGCCGCCCGGCACCTGCTTCATCTCTTCCAGCGCTTTGCCGTAGAGCTCGCCCGCCTCTTCATAACGGCCGAGGGCAACACAGGTCAAGGCCATATTATTATACAACCCGCCCAGCAGCTCTGCCTTGGTGCCGGACGCCTTTTCGTACACCTTCCGGGCTTTCTCAAACAGGGTCAGTGCGCGCTCATTTTCATCAAAGGCACTGCAGGCCGTCGCCGCGTTGACATAGGTCGTCCCGGCGCTGATCGATCCCTCGTAGTCCATCCCGTCCAGAAGTGCCAGCGCCGCCTCAATCTGGGCAAAAGCTTCCTCGCGCTGCCCCGTCTTGCGGTAGTGCCCGATCAGCTCGTTCCGAACCAGCAGCTCGCCCCGCTGATCGCGGCCCAGCCGCGCCTCCTCCAGCCAGTACAGCAGATGCCGCTCCGCGCCCGCGTAATCACGCCGGCTCATATACTCATCCATCTTCGCAATGATCCGCTGCTGCGGAATCGACTTGACCTGCGGCTCCGCCCCGTAGGGCTCGTCGCACAGCACACAGCGTGGCTCCACGTAGTCATCTGCTTTCAGAATCTTCTCATCACTCATATTATTCCTTTCAAAGTGAGACGGAGGGACAGAGCACCGTCCCATTATTTATCTGTGTTCGGAAATGTCGTAAACGCGTTGATGGGAGAGGTGCCCTTGAAGGGGCTCTTTCCCGCCAGCTTCTCCGCGAGGGTCTCGATGATGGTCGGGGTCGCGGTGTAGGCGTTGACGTAGGTCGGAATCCGGGGCGCATCCATCAGCAGGTAAGGGTTATCCACGGAGACCATCAGGTTCGGGATTTCCCGGATGAGTGCGGGCATGGTCACGCGCAGGTCCGGCCAGGTGATGCGGGCGCTGCTGTCGCTGCCGTTGGTGCAGATGTTGCCGAAGTAGACGATCACGTCATATTTTGCCTTCAGATCTGAGACGCGGGAGCGCGCGAGCTCACGCTGCATCTCCGGAGAGCTGTCGTAAACGGTCACGGCAAAGCCCTGTGCCTGCAGTGCCTCGGAGAATTCCTTGACGAAGCCGCCGCGGGGCAGATGATAGCTCGGCTTATCGCCGAGGGCGATCACCAGCAGGCGGTGCTTTGCGGGATCCAGCGGAAGCAGATGCTGCGTATCCTTCACCAGCGTGATGCTCCGGTCCGCCACTTCCTTCTCAAAGCGGATTTTCTCCTCGCTTCTGAAGGCGCGCATGGCCTCGCTGTCCTCGGCGGGAATCAGCTGGCCGGCGGCCTTCTTCTCCGGCAGATGGAGTTTGGCCTTCAGTCCCAGAATTCTCGTCACAGCCTCATCGACACGCTCCTTGGAAAGGATGCCGTCTTCGACGCCTTGCTTCATGTATTCAAAATCTTCCTCCAGGTTCCGCATGAACAGGAAGACATCTGCGCCGTTTTCGATGCAGGTCGGGACCGCGAGTCTGCGGGGCAGGACCTCTGTGAAGCCGCACATGCTCGACGCGTCGGTGATCAGAACGCCGTTGAAGCCCAGCTTCTCGCGCACCAGATGCCGGTTCATTTCTTTATTCAGTGAAGCCGGCAGAATATCCTCGTCCGCTGTTTCAGGCGCATAGTATTTGGCATAGGCGGGCAGCTGGATATGTCCCTCCATGATCGATTCCACGCCGTCATCGATCATAGCCTGATAGATTTTGCCGTAGGTCGCGTCCCACTCTTCCATGGACATGGTGTTCGCGGAGGAGAGGAAATGCTGATCCCGTCCGTCCACGCCGTCCCCGGGCCAATGCTTGGCTGTCACGGCCAGTCCGCCTTCGCGCAGTCCCCGCGCCATGCTTCTTGAAAACTCGATTACCTGATCGAGATTCGATCCGAAGGTGCGTACGTTGGTCACGGGATTGAGCGGATTCAGATCCAGATCGGACACCGGGCCGAAGTCCCAGTGTACGCCAGCCGCCGTGCACTCCTGAGCACAGTAGCGTCCCGCCTGATAAGCCAGCTCCGGATCTCCGGTCGCGGCCAGGCCCATGTTGTGTCCGTAAAACATGCCTTCTTCAAGAATATCTGCAGCGCCCCGCTCCACATCCGCCGCGATCAGCAGCGGAATCGGGAAATGCTCCTGCAGCGCCATCGTCTTGGCCCGGTAATTGGCGACCGTGTCCTTTCTGAACAGGATGCCGCAGGGCCTGAGCCCGATCCGGTCGCAGAGCTCCATGAAGTCCTCGGCAGTCCCCAGCGCCAGCGGCAGAAACAGCTGCCCGATCTTGTCGTTCAAACTCATCCCCTGCAGCGTCTCTTCCACCCACGCAATCTGCTCGTCACTTAAATAAAACGGCTTCGCTTTTAAATCTATTGTCATTTCTGTACCCCCTTGTGCTCTTTTTCCCAACCCTCACTTCAGATTTTGCCCCGACAATCCAGATGACTTTCTATAGACCATAGTACCACATGAACCCGTGCCGGCGGGAATCTTTCGCAGTTTACTGCTATCCGTTATAATATGTTCATTACTACAAGTACTACTTACAGGAGGGTTATGTAATGATTGATCTGAAGAATCTGACGCCGGAGCAGCAGGAGCTGATGCAGCAGATGCAGGAACAGGCTTTCTCTGTCATGGAAGACCAGATGAAGAATGAGCAGGCCCGGAAGGCGCGCAACTTCCGTGCACTGAACAAAACTGCGAAGAAGGGCGGCATCCTGTTCACCGGCTCCTCGCTCATGGAGCAGTTCCCGGTGTGCGAGATCGCAGCCAGCCGCGGCATCGATAAGCTGATCTACAACCGCGGTATCGGCGGCACCACCACCGATGATTTCCTGCGGGAGATCGATGCCGTGCTGCTGGATCTGGAGCCGTCGAAGGTCTTCATCAACATCGGCACCAACGATATGACGACCCGCTTCTACGGCGAGGGCTGGAAGGATCATCTCGAGGCAAACTACGACCGCATCCTTTCCATCGCGAAGGAGCGCATTCCGAACGCGGAAATCTACTGCATGGCTTACTATCCCACCAACCTGCACCTGCCGAATCAAACCGAGTGGGCGGCGGAGATGCTGCGGGAACGCACGAAGGAAAACATCGCCGAGTGCTGCCGCCGGGTAGAAGCCCTTGCGGCAAAATATGGCTGTCACTACATCGACGTCAACGCAGGGCTGACCGATGAGAACGGCGAGCAGAAGAAGGAATTCGCCATCGACGGTGTCCACATGTACGCCGACGCCTATCTGATCGTCTTCGAAAACCTGCTGCCGTATCTGTGATTCATTTCAGAACCGTCCGACAGGATTTAACAATCTATGCAGCATTAAAGGCGCGTCCTTTCGGGCGCGCCTTTTTCTGCTTTCAAGTGCTGATTCTGATTTCTCTTTTCAGCGTCTGCAGGTCTCTCAGATTCCCACATTTCCGCTGTTCATCCCGGCATTCCCGCCGAGCGGCAGCAGATCCAGGAATTCCTTGATGTGGGTGTTCCAGAAGTCCCACTCATGGGCGCCGGGCGCCTCCGTGTAGGCGACCTCAAAGCCGCAGGCCTTCAGACAGTCGCGCAGGCTCCGGTTCCGCTCCAGCAGCGAATCCTCTGTGCCGCAGGCGATGAAGATCTTCGGCAGCGCTGCCCCCGCCTCGCTGCGCTGCTTTGCAAGCCACTTGATGTTCTTATCGCTCTCAGCGATCTTCGTCAGATCTCCGAAGAAGCTCTCCGCAAAGCTGCGCTTCTCCAGGAAGATAGGCGTATCATCGGTGCGCTCCTCGATACCGTCCACGATATTGGCGACCGACAGGCCGCCGATCCAGCCGAAGGTATCGTTATATTTGATGCCGTTGCGCAGTGCGCCGTAGCCGCCCATGGACAGGCCGGCGATGAATGTGTCCTCCCGGCGCGTCGAAAGCGGGAACATCTTTCTGGTCAGCTCCACCAGCTCGCGCCCTACGAACTCGCCGTAGAAGGCGTGGGATGCCTCCTGATCCACATAGAACATGTTCTCGCCGGCCGGCATGACCACGCACAGATCCTTCTCCTCAGCCCAGCGCTGGATGTTTGTTCCGTTCACCCAGTCCACCTGAGATCCGAAGATGCCGTGCAGCAGATACAATGTCTTATAAGGTCTTGCATCCACATTCGGCATGCCCGGCATGACCAGCTTATCCGCCGGCAGAATCACATTGACATTGACGGTGCGCATCAGGCACTCCGACAGTACACTCATCTGAATAAAAGCCACAACTTAACCCCCTGTCATCTTTTGCTCATTCTATTTTTACGTATCGCAGCCACACTCAATGGAAGGGCTGTTCCGGCCCGAGCGCTTCTTTCAAGAAACGCCGCGGCGTTCTCCAGCTGTCTCATCCCGCATAGAGCATGCCTTCAAACACTTCCTCCGCATCCATCCCGTTCACCAGATGCGGCCAGTCATTTGCTTCCAGATCAAACCGCACAATCATGCCGTCGTCTGTGATCATATCCACGTAGGTCTCGCCGTCTGTGCGGTAGGGCGTCAGGATCGCGCCTCTGCTAAGGCGTACAGACTCGGTCACCTTTCCGTCTTCATCGACCCGGTCCACCTTCATACTGATCAGGAGCTTTAAGTCGGTCTGCTCGTCAAACTCATACGGTTCGTCCGGATCCGGAACCGGCAGTCCGGTACGGGAAATATAGAAGGGCCGGGTTCCTCCGCTCGTCCCGAGAATATACAGACGCTGATCCAGCTTGAAGTTCAGGAAATCGGTCCAGATCCGCGCCGGAACCCTGTCATAGTGTTCGAAGAAATCCTCCGGCAGCTCCTGATAAGGGTAGACCGGCGGGCCGCCCAGCACATCGCCCAGATGCTCCGGCTCCTTCTCCATCAGATCAAAGCAGCTGATGATCCGGTAATCGTCAGAGCCGATGGTGCAGGCATACAGGCACACCTTTCCGCCCGTCTTCACCAGGATCGGCTTCAGATCATAGCCTTCCGCCGGCACCTTATAAATCTTCCCGCTGATGCTGATGTTGAGGCTGTCGTTCCAGTCGCTGAACTGTGCATCGTCCGGGCCGCCGCCCCAGACACGGATCATCTCATCTTGTCCGTCGCCGTCCAGATCGGCAAAAGCCGGATAGTACTCAGGGAAGTAGTATCCCCATGGCACGTCCTGCGGCGCGTAGAACGCCGGGAAGAATTCCTTTGTTTCCTCCGTATAAGGAATGGACATGATCATTGCCTCGCCGGTGTTCTCCTCAATCGTATTGGCGTCGAACCAGAAGGTCATGCTCTCCTGCTCCGCCGTCCACTGGAAGTTCTCCGACTCAAAGGCAGCCATGATTTTATCCGCCAGCTGATTTCTGGAAACAGATACATTGGGATAAGCATCCCGGATCATCTCTGAGAGCAGCTGTGCTGTCTCATCCGGTTTCGTCAGGCAGTCGGCCGGCGCGATCCATTCTCCCGTCTGCACATCAAAGGTAAAGCACTGGAAGTAAGCCAGCTCGTCTCCGCCGCCTCTGAGTTCAACCTCTTCTGCGACTGACAGCAGCGCTGTGTCCGCCCGGCGCACGAAATAATGGGAATCCAGCTGGAACGGAAGAAGTCCCTCGATCTCTTCCTTCGTGCCCGTGTCGATGATTTCCTGTCCGCGGCTGCACAGATCCTTGTAGGCGTCGATATAGTCTTCATCCTTGATCGTTGCCAGCTTGTCCAGGATATCCGCCAGCTCCGGATATTCCGCTTCACTCTTCTCACTCAGGCGCAGCTCGTCATAATTGGCAAAAGCGATGCTCGCGCTGTAATCATCCGTGAACTTGGCTTCTGCCCGCGTATACTTATACAGTTCCGGCATCTCCGGCTCTTTTTCTGCCTTTTTCTTCTGCAGCTTGTTCAGTACCGTGCTGCCCTTGCTGGAACTCTCTGTATTCCCGCTGCCGGAAGTGACAGCACTGTTTCCAGCGGAGCTGCCCACAGCCTGAACCGGCACGGCGAATGCACCGGCAAAAAGTCCCGCACACAGCGCGGCAGATAAAACTGCAGCAATAAGTCCTGTTGTCTTTTTCATAGTAACCCTCCTTCCACCTCCTATTTTACGCGAGGTCCGGACCCGTGTACAGTGCAAAGGCTGTCGCTATTTAAGCTGAAAGACTGTCGCTATTCCGAATCATTGACAGTGGGTGCGGCGAGCCACTATGATGAAAATCAGAAATGTCTGATTGAATCTGAAACAGCCGTTTCTGAAACATTTTCAGGAGGAAAAGCCAAGATGGAAATTCGTACTGCCGCCATTGTCGGTGCCGGCGCGGTCGGCGCCTATTTTATCCGCGGAATGCAGCCCGCCATGGGTGAAAATTTCATGGTTCTCGCGGAGGGAGCCCGCGCAGAACGACTCGCAGCACAAGGCCTGACCGTCAACGGGGAGAACATCCCGCTGAACGTGAAGGATTTTGCCACGGCGCCGCAGGTGGATCTGCTGATCATCTCAACAAAATATACCGCTCTGTCAGAGGTCTTTCAGAAAGTAAAGCCAATGGTCGGACCGGGCACTATCGTTCTGACTGTCCTGAACGGCATCGACAGCGAGCAGCTGGCCGCCGATGCACTGGGCGCGGAGCACATCGTCTACTCCTACATGGTCATCGTCTCTGCGCGGAAGGGTGACACGATCGTCATTGATCCCGCCTGCCCGGCCCGGATCAACTTCGGTGAGCTCTCCGGCAAGGAGACGGAGCGGACCGACGCGCTCTGCCGACTGTTTGATGCCTGCGGCATCTCCTACCACTTAAGCGACCGGATCGTAAATGATCAGTGGAACAAATTTGCCATCAACATCTCCAACAATCTTCTCCAGGCCGTCCTCGGCGTCGGCTACGGGGCATATTTTGACAGTCAGCACATCGGTCATCTGCACCGGAAAATCATGGACGAAGTGCTGCAGGCTGCCGCTGCGGAAGGCATGGAAATCACTTCGATTCCCACTCCGCAGGACATCGCGGCACCAGGCGCGCGCTTCTCGACTCTGCAGGACATCGACGCAGGGCGCCTCACGGAGACGGACATGTTCCTGGGCGTGCTTCTGAAGATTGCGGAGCGCCACGGACTCCAGCTCCCCTACTGCGACTACACCTACCACGCGCTGAAGGCCCTTGAGGAGAAAAACGCCGGGCTGTTTGATTACAACCACTGATAGTGGTACAGGGGGAGTGAGACAGGGGGACAGAGCACCGTCCCATTTTCAGAATTTACTAAAAAAAGAGAACCCGGTTGACGGCTGTGTGCCGAGGGCCGGATTCTCTTTTCAGTTGCTGGAATTCATCCTTTCAAGTGGAACGGGGCTCTGTCCCCGTGTTCCATCTGAGCCGGCTCAGCCTTCCTTCTCGGCTGCCATCTTCGCCTTCATCTCTGCGATCTGAGGGAAGTACTTGCGGATCGGATAGAAGATCATGACGATGATGATGATGCCGGAAACCAGCGCAGGAACCAGGAAGCGGACGACGTTGGTCGCTTCCACAGCAGACTCAGGCTGACCGAACGGGCCGAGCTGCGCGTCAAATTTTGCAATAGCAAGAATGGCAAGCATGCCGGAGCTGACCATCGTGGTGCCGCACTTCTGTGCAAAGCCCTTGACGGAGGAAACAACGGCGTTGAGCTGCTTGTTCTCCTTGAGCATGATGAAGTCGATGGTGTCGTTGACAAGGATGTTGACGACTGCGTTGACCATCGCGCCGACAGCGGTTGCAATGAAGCTGACGATGCAGCAGTACATGAAGTTCATCCGGCCGGTGAAGAACAGGATGATATAGAAAATGACCGTCAGGATCTGAGACCACAGCATGGTTCTCCAGCCGCTCTTGAACTTCTTTAAGAAGATGGGCATCAGGAACATCATCGAAATCAGCGCGCCGACGGAGATAAAGCCCATGTAGGTCGAAATCGTTCCGCCGATTGTCGCGCCGATCTGCGCCTCATCCATGGTGGCGAAGTCAACCCGCTTGGGTGCCCAGATATACTGTGCATAGTAAACGGACGAAGTGAACATGAATCCGTAGGAAACGGATGCGCATACCCAGACCAGAATAACCGGCCAGACTTCCTTGTGACGGAAAACATAGCCGATCTGCTTGATGCCGCCGCTGTTCTCATGAGACATGTAGCGCTCTTCCGAGGTCTTGTACAGGCCCCAGAAGGAAATGATCGCGAAGATGGAATAGAAAACCATCAAGTTGCGGTAGCTGCCGAAGATCTGTACGAGCTGTGTCGAGAAAGTGGACGCGATGGTGAACATCAGCGCGCACACGCCGGCGCCCTTGGCGACGACATCGTTTCGAACTTCATCGTTCAGCGTCATAGCAGGCAGGATAGCCATCTGCGGCATTGTGTAGGCCGTCACGACCATGCCATAGATCATGTACCAGATCAGCATCCATGCGCACTTCTTCATCGGGCTGCCCTGAATGAAGGACGGGTTCGAGAAAAGGAACCACATGTCAACCATCAGAACGATGGGTGTGAAGGTGAACCAGGTGCGGTATTTGCCCCACTTCGGGTTCGCGGATTCGCAGATGACACCCATCATCGGGTCATTGATCGCATCCCAGATGTTGCAGATCAGCAGAATGACTGCCAGCTGAGCAGCTGTGATGCCGACCGTCTCCTGTGCGTACAGTGAAAAGTAGCTGGCGATGGTTGCCGCAATGGCCATGGCACCGCCGTTGACGGAAGTGGCGTGGAACCAGGTAAGCGCCTTGCTCACCTTTCCATCGTCTTCCGGTTTCTTTGCAGCCGGTGCGGTCTTGGCCGCGGCTGCCGCCTGTTCTGCACCCTCCTGCAGAACCTTCTTGTCAGTATTCTCCATGTTGTCCCCCTTTGCTGTTTTTTTAGTAGCGAATGCTATAAATATACGTCTACTATACAGGAAAAAACGGCAAAAAAGAAGGTGTCATTGTGCGCAATATAATTGGCTGCCACAGGTGCGGGACGGTGCTCTGTCCCCTCGTCCCACTTATTTCGATGTGGGACGATGCTCTGTCCCCTCGTCTCACTTACTTCAGCAGCGGGACGCCGCATTTGCTGCAGCGGTCGTTGGTGATGGGATTTTCCTTCAGGCAGCTGACGCAGAACAGGTGGGTCTCCCGGGTTTTGTCATATTTTTCATAGGGGAAATGGAGCTGGGGGTGGTACATGAAGCGGTCGCCGACTTCCAGATAGTGCCAGGCGGAGAACCGCATCGGTGTGGTCTCGACAATCTTGTCGTTCTTTCCGTCAGAGCGGCGTATGTAGGTGACATACTGTTCCCGGATCTGATCATCATCGCGGTTGTTTCTGCGCTGGGAAGCGGTCAGGCGCTTGCGCTGATTGAGAATTTTCTTATCCATCACAATCGCCTCATAGGAATGCTTGGCCCGCTCCTTCGCGAAGCTGTACAGCGCAAAGGCCAGGAAGACCGCCGATACGAAAAGGCCGTTCCGGAAGGCCTCTGCCGGATCCATTTCACCCGTGACACTCGCATAAAGGACGAATCCGATGGTCGGCAGGGGGACAATGATCGGAACGAATAACATCGAGATTCTCCGGGATTTGCGCATGGCTTTCAGGATTTCCGGATCATTGATGCGCGTGGAATACCCAGGTGCCGGCACGCCCATGCGCACATTGCCGCTGCCTGCACTGCCGTATGCTGCCTGCTGGTTCCACTGCTGCTGTGTCTGCGGCTGATTCCACTGTCCGGCTGTCTGCTGCTGTGCCTGCCGGGGCGGCGTCCACTGAGGCTGCTGAGCCGCCTGCCGCGGCTGTGCCTGCTGAAAATTCTGCTGTCCCTGAGCTGTGCCCGCAAGCCGCTGTCCACAGCTCTCACAGAACAGATCGTTGCTGCCTACCGGTTTTCCGCAATTCGGACAGAAATTTGCCATCGTCTTGTCCCGCCTTTCTCATATTCGCACAATTTGCATAAGATGAAAGTCTTTATTTGTTTTCATCCCTATCATATCAGTGCTGTCTCTGATATACTGATGACAATTCAATCTGTCATTGACATCCGTGTTGTCACACCCGCCCGAAGGAGGACACGCTCATGTTTACAGACCGTCTCAACACACTTCTTAAGACAATTGGTGCAAGCAATAAGGATATTGCAAAATTCAGCGGCTTCGACCGTACTAATGTCAGCCGGCTTCGAAGCGGGGTGCGCAAGCCTTCGCGGACCAGTCCGACCACAGAAAAGCTGATCGACGGCATCTATCTGTTTTCTGATAATAAAAACGGGCTTTCGCAGCTGTGCGCTGTCATCGGGTTCACGCCGGATGCTTCTGCAGAGCAGATCAGGCAAAAGCTGGCTGACTGGCTGTTTGAAGGCGAACCGGGAGATCGGGAGAAGCACAGCACTTCCGGCAGATCCTCCTCTTCCAGAGCCTCCGCATCTGAAGGCGCATCGCGCGGCAAGCGCAAAGCCCGCACAGCTCTGCGTTCATCTGCAGAGAGGCTGGACAGCGTCATGACGCTGTCAGAGCTTTCCAACGTGCGGCTGAGCCAGCTTCTCCATGCGGACGCCTCACTGATCAGCCGGTATCGCAGCGGCATGCGCTCGCCGCAGTCCAACCCGGTTATTGCCGAGCAGCTGAGCCATATTTTGCTCGACCGGGTTCTGCGGACAGGAAAGATGCAGGATCTGGCAGGAATGATGAAGATTCCAGCCGGTGAAATAGATGAAGAGACCTTCTCGGAGTGGCTGTTCCGGCCGGATGAGCTGCCGGAGCGAAATATGCATATCGCAGAAGATATGCTCGGCTTTTTTGATTCCTATACAGCCGATTCCGGCCGGGCACTGCCGCCGTGGGAAGCGGCTGCTGCGCTGGTGAATCCGGAGGCGGCGAGGCCGGTTTACATCGGGACAGCCGGGCTGCGGGAAGCCGTTCTGCGTTTTCTTGGGGATGCCGTAAAGGAGCGGGCGCCACGGCTCCTTCTGTATTCGGATGAGGATCAGAGCTGGATGACCGGTGATCCCGCCTTTCTGATGAGCTGGGCATCGCTGATGAGTGCCTGTGTCCGGAACGGGACGCAGATTCAGATTGTTCACAATATCGACCGGGATCTGGGGGAAATGAATGACGCCATCCGCGGGTGGCTTCCGCTTTATATGTCGGGCATGATTGAATCCTATTCCTCGACGAAGCCGCGCGACCGCCGCTTTTCCCACACGATTTTCCTGTCCCCCGGCAGGGCCTGCATCGAGGCGTTTCACACGGCCGGCACCGAATCCGGCGGTGTCTACCGCTATAACACGGAGCCGGAGATTCTTTCCATCTGTGAGTCGGAGTATCAAACTCTGCTGAAAAAGTCGCAGCCACTGATGCGCGCTGTCTCTGCCCGCCCTTATGAGGGATCGTCGGATCTGGCAGTGATTCAGAATGTATTGTCTGCCGCCTCCATGTCAGAAGAGCTGGTCCGTTCGTTCCATGAGCCCGCGCTGACTGCCTACTGGCAATCTGCGCATGACGCGCTGCAGCAGCGGCTGAAAGATGTGTCTGTAAAGGTGTGCGAGTGTGTCCCGCTGGTGCCGCCGGAAAAACTCCTGATTCCAGAAGGCCAGGACACCCCTAAAGATTACAGCTTAGATTCTGCAGCTGTAGAAGCAATCCCGGGATGCCCGCAGCTGTATTACACGCCGGAGCAATATGCCCTGCACATCAGGGAAATCATCCGTCTTTCAGAGGCCTGCCCGAATTATCGTTTTTATCCGCTGCCGGAAACGCCTTTTCCGAATATCCGCCTGTCCATCTCAAAGGACTGCACGCAAGTCATTCACGCACTGCGCCCGGAACTGTCCTTCGGCTTTTCACACCCGCTCCTGTGCACTGCCTTCGAAGGGTTTGCGGACAGCCTCATGGAAAAGACGCGGATGGATCGGAACACCCTGCGGCGGACGCTGGAGGAGAAATATCTGTCATCATGATCTGATCTGTGCCGTCTCCGGCACATGTTCACAGATGTACTTCAGCACGAAATCGTAATCCGCATCCGCGGCATAAATCTGATTGTGTTCCAGAAGCTGGTTCACATAAATCACATTTCTGTGTCGGACTGCGTTGACCTTGCGCACTTGCTTAAAGGAAGATGCGGAGCTGTCTCTTGTTGCCGCCAGAAGGCCGGCGCCGGCCGTGGTGAGATTGCCTGCTGCCAATCCTGCTGCCGCCATCAGCCACCCGATCGCCTGCGCATTCTCGAAGTCCTTCTTCATCTGCCGCAGCTCCACGCCATCCTCGTCCATTGTAAACAGGACCTGGTAAGTCCAACCGTACATAGCGGCGATGATCAGGTATGAGAGCGCGCCCAGCGCCAGCATAACCAATACAAGTATGAGAAAAGGTCCGAAAAACGAAACAAAGGTCGATCGGTCCCAGTAGCGGAAGTCGCCCCCGATCAGGTTGATCAGGACGAGGAAAGCCATGACGATTCCGAAAGAAAGCAGGATCACTTTCAGAATTGTAATCAGAATCGTCGGATTTTTCAGCATCTGCAATTCATAGGTCCAGCGGTATTTGCCGTCCGGGCACAGATAGACGTTCTCCGTGACCTTGCGGCCGCTGTGTTCCTCATTGGGGTGCGCCATATTTTGCCCTCCTTTCAACGAAACATTGCTCGATCCGAGGCCAGCCCACTCTCATTCTTCCGTAATCATCCTGATCAGGGTAAACTGCCCGTCCGCATCCGGAAAGTGTGAAGACAAACAGCAGCAGAAATAGAAGTGCTTTTCTCATCCCTTCAGGTACCCCGCTTCACCAAGTTTTTTCAGGTTGTATTCAACTTATATTGTAGGTGACAGAACAAAAACAGGCAGATGTGACAAGGAAACTGTCATTGACACTTCCTGTGATCACACCTGCCCGCAGAATGAAAGCGGCGGGAAAAAGCTCTTTCCGCCGCTTTCCATATTTTGCCTTTATGCAGTTAAGCCTTCTGTTATGAAGTTTTACTCCATCCCGTTTGCCTTGGCCAGCTCGTCATACCACTCCTGCATGATCTGGCTTGCTGTGGTCTCGCCGTCCTCAAAGGTCGCGGTGTAATACATCTCATCTTCTGTTTCTTCGTAAACACGACGGATGACATTGCCCTGTCCTTCCATCAGGAAGAAGTCATAGCGCACGCCTTCCTCCGGGAAGCTTAAAACGACGTACTCGCCGTCCGGGCCCTCTTCCAGATCAGCATATTCGATCTTCGCATTGCGGGTGATGCGCTCCACGAAAGGAACGGGGTCCACACCGGCGGCCTCCAGCGGACCATACTGCGTTGTGCTGACGGTATAAACCGCGTCCGGATCATATGCAGCGCGGTTTAACATGATCGACACATCGCTGTTGTCATAGGAGACCGCGGTCAGGCCGGCATTTTCCTGAATAAAGGTGTCCGGGACCGTTGCCGCCCATTCGTTGAGCTTGGTCCAGCTCTCCAGTGACGCATCGTCGTAGTTGTTGTCTTCCCGGACGAGCCGCACATCTGTCGGATGATAGAAGACGAAATACTCTCCCTTTTCGTTTCTGGCAAAAACGTCCGCGCCGGACATATCGCCGCAGAGCATTTCCTGGAAGCGGGCTTCATCAATCACGCCGAGGGAGAAAATCCAGCCGGCGCCGGTATCTTCCGCCGCGCCGCCTTTAGCCTGTGCCTTGGCAGCCTCAACAGAGGCCTTCTCGTAGACGGCTGCAAACAGGCCGTCGCCGCCTGCATCCGGACCGGTCTTTAAAATCACCTCGTTCTGATATTCTTCCGGAACATCGAACTCCATCATTTCAGCCTTCTGAATGGAGAAGCTGCTGTACGTGCCGTCCTCATAGAGATAGATGACTGTCGAAGGCATTCTGCCTGCCTCATCCGGCTCAATCGGAAGTTCAGCGTCTGCCGCCGGCTCTGCTGCTCCCAGATCATAGGATTCCCAGGTCTCGGGGCTGAGCTTCTCGAGGGAATCGATCACCACCACGCAGTCCTCGCGGACATTCTGCATCACCGTGATCATCTGATCCTGTGGAATCGCAACACAGCCGCCGGTGTACGGCTTGATCGGTCCCAGGCAGTGCAGGAAGATCGCGGAGCCCAGGCCCGGTGTGCCTTCCTCGTTGTAGCTGATGTTCAGGCAATACTGATACTGATAGGTGTAGTCAACGATGTGTTCACTGTCATCGACAGCCAGGTCCGGATACTCCGTGATATCGACCATCTCGTTGTAGTGATAACCGTCGCGCTGATCGCCGGACCAGTAAGCATTATCATCTACCTGATGATACGCCAGCGCGCAGCCCGGATCCTCGGCGATGCCGAAAGCATAATTGAAATGGAAGGTTCCTACCGGTGTCTTCGCGTCGCCCTCCTTCGTCTTGCCGAGGCCCTTCTTGCCGATATAACCGGGCGTCGTCATGATCTGCTTCCAGTTTCCGTCCGCATCCTTTTCATGCATGGAAACATAGGCGGTTGTTTCGCCGATCCCCGCAACGACAAACAGCTGCTTAGCATCCTGTGCCTGCTCCAGCGCGCCGACCCATTCCGGGGAATCCTCACGTTCTGCTTTCATCCCTTCCTCCTGCGCTGCTTCCTCGGCAGCTGCGTCTTCGGACGCCTCTGCTGTCTCCGCTCTTGCTACAGAAACCACGCCTGCCATCAGGACGCCCGCCAGTGAAAGCGCCGCCGCGCCTGCAATAGCCTTTGTAATCAATCTCTTTTTCATATTTTACAGCCTCCTTATGTGTGACATTATAACCCACCGCCGCGCAAACTGCACGAGTGGGACGAGGGGACAGAGCACCGTCCCACTCTTGACTTCCAAATAAAAATCCTCTATATTTCGTAATTGGTATCAGGGAGTAGCTGGCACGAGAGTGCAATGTATTTCGTCAGTACGGGATTCTTCCCCGGAATATGTTCGAAGCAGCAAGACTTTTACCGCAGCTTTTCAGTTGTGGTGAGAGTCTTTTTTTATCCCACAACACTCCAGTCTTTAAAGTTATACACACATTTTTTCACCACGGAGGTTGATGATGAAAATACCTGCCATTGTGCTCTTTGTCCTGATGTATGTACTGATGATTACGAAGCCGAAGTACCGCCCGTTTTACGCGCTGGGAACGGCACTGATCTTTCTGCTTTCCGGAATT
>JAFTFP010000076.1 GCA_017449485.1 Lachnospiraceae bacterium | reverse complement strand
GAATTGAAGGATAAAAAAGAGGATGCCGAGAGGCATCCTCTTATCGTTTACATAATAGTACCCGGAAGCTTCCTGCACTTTGACTCCTAGCCTCAGCCAGGTGGGTGTCCGCAGCGATGCTTTTGCCTACCTCTGCCGTAGTACCTGCGTACCGAAGGTGTGACAGCTGCACCGGAATATAGGATTCCCGTTTAAAGTATTTGTAGGTTCAAAATAGCAGGAATAAATCATCCAGGCAAGCTCATTATAGCATTATCGACAGGATCAGTTCAAGCTTTCCAGCGCATCCTGAAGAATCCGGAGCAGCTCCAGCGCGCTGCGGAAAGAGGTGCGCAGCGACTTCTCGAGCCAGACGATTTCACCCTGCCAGGTGGCATTCTGGCGATATTTTACACGGATGACAAAGGTCGCATTCTCGCCGGACTGGGAATAGACGCGGGCATGATCCATCGGCCGGCCGGATTCGAGAATACTCTGACGGCGTGTGAACTCGACGGATTTGCGAAAAGTGCGCGGAATCGTAGAACTCTGCGGGAAATCCCATTCGTCATAGAAATGGTCCATCTGCAGAGTCATGTCAATCAGCGAAAGAAAAGGTAAAGGTTCCGCATCATATTGAGTATAGAGCCGTCCCTGACAGGTCTGTTCGGAAAATTGATCGACACAGACACAGATCAGATTCGGTGCATACATCTCAGGTACAGGAGTCATAATTTATTTAACCCTAGTTTTCAAAAACCACAGTTTTTGTGATTATCATTAATATAACATAAACGCTTAGAATTCACAAATGTTTTTATTTATGTTACGATTTGGATGCCCGGAGCCGTCAGGCGCTCCGGCAAATCTGAACAAGAAGGCGGAACGGGATCAGTGAAAAGCATCAAACAGAGTTATCTTTCAGGGTTATCTTCTGAAAAGCTGACCAGAGGAGCGGCAGTGCTGTCTGCCATTCTCTATTTTGCTTCGATTCTTCCACTCCTGATCCTGGCTCGTTCCAACTTCCCTGCCGCGGATGATTACTCCATGGACGTGGAGACGCACGCGGCCTATGCCGCCTCTCACAGCGTGTTTGCTGCGCTGAAGGCCGCAGTCTTAAAGTCGGCGGATCTGTATGAGAGATGGCAGGGGAATTTCTTCGGCGTCTTCATGATGTCTCTTTCGCCGGCAGTCTATGACGAATCTCTTTACCGGTACGGGATTGTGATTGTGGTGTCTTTGCTGACGATCGGCATATTGCTGCTTTATTACGTTCTCTTCAGAAAAGTGCTGGGCACCAGGTCGCCGCTGATGTGGTGCGCCGCCTTTGTGACGCTGCTGATCTGCGTGCAGTGCCTGCCGGAGGGACAGCCGAGAGTGCAGGGGCTGTTCTGGTACAACGGCTCCATTTATTATATCGGCCTGTACGGCGTAGCGCTCATTCTGTTTTCGATGATGATGCTTCTTGGCACCGGAAAGGGCGGGATCTTTATGGCAGCTGCCGCCAGCGTACTGAGTTTTCTGCTGGGCGGCTCCAATTACATGAGCGTGCTGTGCCTGATGATTGCAGATGTGCTGCTGTGCGCGCTTGTTCTGTGGAGAGAGCGCTGTGAAACAGGCAAAATCCGGCTCACCGGGAAACTGCTGCGCACGTGCATCCCGATGGCGTTTCTGCTGGCTGGCTTTCTTGTATCCGCTGCGGCGCCAGGCAATCGTCTGCGCAGCGGTGTAGTCAGTGGCTACAATCCGGTGAAGGCTGTGATGCTTTCTTTTTATTACACGCTGAATCAGATCTTTGATCATTGGATGATCTGGCCGGCTGCGGTCATGATTCTGATGCTCCTGCCGGTTTTCTGGGCACTGGCCAGAGAGACGGAGTATTCATTTGAGCATCCTTTTATTGCGAGTATACTGGCATTCGGCCTGGCAGCTGCCAACATCACGGCACCGCTTTATGCCACCGGCGGCATTGACGCGGGGCGCATCAGTGCGCTGTTCTGGATTCAGACCATGCTTCTTACCATTCTGCTGGAAGGATATCTGACCGGCTGGGTTTTCCGTCAGCTCAGACCGAGGGGAAGGGAGAGCGGCCCTGTTTTCAGAAAAGCGGCGCTGCAATTCACAGCCATCCTTGGAAGCCTTCTGATCTTCGGATCAGCGCTCAGCCTGCTGGCGAATCCGGATTATTACACAGCGGCTTCCGCATTGAAGGATCTGCGAAACGGCTGTGCAGCGGAATATGCGCAGGAGCATGCACAGAGAATGGAAATTCTGATGGATCCGGAAATCCGGGATGCCGTTCTGAAGCCGTACAGCGCGCAGCCGACACTGCTTTACTATTCGGACATTACAGAGGATCCGGAGGACTGGACCAATGTGGCGCTGGCTTCTTTTTATGGGAAGGACAGTGTGGTCATAAAGAAGTAACGAACCAGGCTGCAATCAGAAAGAAACATGAAGACGAAGACAATGGATCAGAAGACACAGGTAAACAGAAGAAGTGCCGACATTCACTACGGCTTTTTTACGGCGCTTTTTCTTGCCTGTGTTCTTTTTTTTGCTGTCCCTTCGGTGGTACAGCTGGTCCGGTATTATGTCTATGATCCGAAAATCAACGAGGCCTTCTCGCCGGATGCCGGAGATCAGCGGGAGACAGATCTGATCGGAAACTTCTTTCAGAAACAGTTGTTTCTGGATGGAAACGGCTTAATGCGCCGGCTGCTGGGGCAGCGGGAGATGAACGGCGTTGTAAGGCTCAAGAACGGATATCTGACAGACCTGAATCCTGAAATTGATCCCGCCGTGCTTTCTCAGGAGGCAGATGCCGTCGCGCATGTACGGGATGTGCTGAGTGAATACGATATTCCATTCCTCTATGTGATGGCGCCCGTCAAGCTGGATGAAGCATCAGAACTTGCTGCTGCACAGGGCGGAGACTCGATCCTTCCGGCAGGCGAATCTACTTACGCAAACCGGAATATGGACCGGTTCCTGGCGGAACTGGATGCACGCAGCGTCGCCTTCATGGATATGAGAGAGGAAATCCGCCATGCGGGCATGAGCTCCTATGAGATCTTTTACCGCACAGATCATCATTGGACGACGCAGGGCGGACTGTTTGCTGCCGGACGCGTCGCTGACTGGATCCGGGCTGCTGTTGGTGAACCGGAAATGGAGCTTCACACAGACAGCTCCGAGTATCAATATACTGTCTATCCCGGGTGGCACCTGGGCTCCAATGCGCAGCGTACCGGTACG
>JAFTFP010000075.1 GCA_017449485.1 Lachnospiraceae bacterium | reverse complement strand
AAGTGGGACGGTGCTCTGTCCCCTCGTCCCACTCAAAATAGGACGGTGCTCTGTTCCCTCGTCCCACTCGAAATGGAACGGTGCTCTGTCCCCTCGTTTCACTCATAAAAATGCCGCTCCCTTTCGGGGGCGGCATCTGAATTGTAAGCGGTTAACAAATATCCCAATTACATCGGAAGCGTCAAAACAGCAGCCATGGCAAGTGCCAGAATAACCAGTCCTGCAAGCTTCTCTCTGATCTGAAAAATACTAGTCACTTGTGCTCCTCCCAAATCTACCTATACCCGTTTTTTACTCTTCTTTATTCGTCTTCTCAACTTACGAAATCGTTTCAGTACGATATGATAATATCATGTAAGCGAATTCATTGCAAGAGGAAAATCTCTGAAAAAGATGTGAATTTCAACGTTTTCCTGCATTTCCAAAATCAAAATTATTTTTTTGTCAAAAAAATATTTACAAAAATTACGAAATATACGAAAACGATTGAAATCTCAGAGTCGCTTCGGCAGGATGGCATTCACAGTAAATGCGCGCTAAAATAAGTTTCATGAAGCAGCTATTACCTGTATCATTCAGATTCTGACAGGGAGATTTTCCATGATGAATTTTTTTGAAATACGTAAGCGCGCGGCCCTTCTGCTGGCAGCCGGGACGGTGGTGATCAGTGTGGCGCAGACGGCGCCGGTTCAGGCACAGGCGCCACCCGTCTCCTATCTGCCTGGGGTAACCGAAGAAATGTCCCATCCCGAATACTGGGCGGCTCTGCAGGATCAGCGGCTGGGGGCCGGCAGTTCTGCGCAGCTGCTCGCAACCGCCCCGAGCATCGCGGAGCTCAACCGCAGAACCCTGGCGACCGCTTCCTGCCAGATGACGGATCTTTCCGCCGTACCGGCAAGCTTTGACGGCATCTCCCAGCGCGAAGCATTGATCCGGGGCGCCCAGTCTGACTTCCAGTACTTCCAGTCCAGCGGGGCCATCTATGATCAGAACGGGAACGTGGCCGGGCCGGATTTTTACGCGCAGATTCTCGCAAACACGCAGGATCCGGGCGCACTCAGGCAGCAGTTTGTCAAATACGGCATCTGCACGGAGCGCACGGACGTCCGCAGCTATCCCACCATGCAGATTCTCACAGACGAAGCGGGGGATGTAGATTTTGACTATTTCCAGAACAGCGCGCTGCGCGTAAACGAACCGGTGGTCATCAAGGGCCGCTCGGCCGACGGCCTGTGGTATCTCGTGAAGACCATCAGCTGCGACGGCTGGGTCCGGGCATCGGACATCGCGGTCTGCAGCAGCAAGGAGGAATGGGAAGGCGCCTGGAAAATTCCGGAGGATCACCTGATCGTCGTGACCGGCGGCAAGCTCTACCTGGAGAAGTCCAACCGGAATCCGGATATTGCCGGCAAAATGCTGTCCATGGGTACGACGCTGCGGCGGGCGGAGAGCTGGGAGTACACGTCTCAGGTCACGAACCGCGCCTCCGTCAACAACTACGCCGTCTGGATGCCGCTGCGCGCCGCGGATGGAACCTATCAGAAGAAAGTGGTACTGATCTCGCAGCACGACTGCGTAAACGCCGGCTACCTGCCGCTGACAACGCAGAACGTATTAAATGTCGCGTTCTCCATGCTGGGCGACGCCTACGGCTGGGGCGGTATGCTGGATTCCGCGGACTGCTCTTCCTACATCCGCGACATCTATAAGTGCTTTGGCATCGAGCTGCCGCGCAACACCAACTGGCAGGCCGCCATGCCCGCCGTGAAATGCGATCTCTCCCCGCTGCCGCAGGATGCCTCCGGCGACGTCGCCAAGAAGGCGCTGCTCGACACCCTGCCCGCCGGCACGGCCCTGTATTTTAACGGCCATGCCATGATGTATCTGGGGCGGGTCAGCGACGAGTACTACGTCATCAGCTCGGTCAGCTCCATCGCCGATCCCGAGACCGGCAAATACCTGCGCGTGCGCGGCGTGGTCGTCAACAACCTCAGCGTAAAGCGCCTTTCGGGCAAAACCTGGCTGAACTGCATCAATCTGGCCGTTGTACCTTACCTCGCCGCCCCGCAGTAAACACGAACAACGCAAAAGCCATTCATCATTCAGAAGCAGGCGATATTGCTGTCGGTGCGGGATTCGGTCCCGCCGACCAGCACGCCGTTATCCAGGCGCACGATCATCTGCCCGCGGCCAAAGGAAGGCGTCGATAAGTCCATAAAGACATCGTGCCCTCTGCGCCGCAGCGCGCGGGCGAGCTCCGGATCAAAGCGGCTCTCTACGCTCACGCGCCCGTCCCGCAGCCACTGCAGGCGCGGTGCATCCAGCGCCTGCTGCGGATCGAAATGAAAGTCGATATAATTCATGGCGACCTGCACATGACCCTGAGGCTGCATATAGGCGCCCATGACGCCGAAGGGGCCGACCGGCGCGCCGTCCTTCATGATAAAGCCGGGAATAATCGTGTGATAGGTGCGCTTCCCGGGCTTCAGATAATTGGCATCCTCCGGGTTCAGCGAGAAGTCTGCGCCCCGGTCCTGCAGCGAAATACCCGTTCCGCGGACGACGATACCGGACCCAAAGCCCAGATAATTCGACTGAATATACGAGACCATATTTCCTTCGCCATCCGCGCAGCACAGATAGACCGTCCCGCCGCCCATCGGCGGCCGGCTTCCATAATTCTGAGCGTGGTCCGTCATTTCCGCAGCCCGCGCCGCGCCGAATTCAGGATGCAGCAGCGCGTGGTAATCCACCTCCATCTCCTCCGGATCCGTCACATAGCGGAAGGCGTCTGCGAACGCCATCTTCATCGCCTCCAGCTGCCTATGGCAGGTCTGGGCGCTGTCGCGCTCTGTAAACGTAAACTCCTTCAGAATATTCAGTGCCATCAGCGCCACAATTCCCTGACCGTTCGGCGGAATCTCACAGACCTCGTACCCTCTGTAATTCACCCGGATCGGCTCAACCCACAGCGCCTCATGCGCCGCGAGATCCTCATAGCGCAGATACCCGCCATATCTGCGGCTCTCCGCATCGATCCGCCGCGCCAGATCTCCCCGGTAGAAATCCTCCGCGCCCGTCTCTCCGATCCGTTCCAGCGTATCCGCGTGATCCGGCAGGAAGACCATTTCCCCGGCCTCATAAGGCCGTCCCAGCGGCGCAAAGGTCTCAAACCACGCCTGATAACACGGATCGGTCAAAATCCGGCTGTACTGCACATAATCTCCCCTCCAGATCCGCGCCAGATTCGGCGCGCAGGGATATCCCTCCCGCGCATAGCGGACAGCCGGCTTCATTACCTCCGAAAGCGACAGCCGCCCGAATCTTCCGTTCAAAGCCGCCCAGGCAGCCGGCGCGCCCGGCACCGTCACAGGCGTCCAGCCATGCACCGGCATCCTGCCCTTCACATCCCGGCCGTCTGAGAGCACCCGGTCCGCAGAAAGCAGCATCGGCGCCCGCCCGCTGGAATTAAGGCCATACAGCTTCTGATCTTTTTCAGACCAGATGATCGCAAAAGCATCCGAACCAATGCCGTTCGCTGTCGGCTCGACCACCGTCAGCGCAGATGCCGCCGCAACTGCCGCATCCGCCGCATTTCCGCCCCGCCGCAGCACCTCCAGCCCCGCGGCCGCCGCCTGCGGACTCGAGCAGTTCACCATCCCGCCCCGCGCATAAATCGGAAAACGCTGTGACGGATACCTCTGTTCCAGCGGATCAAATTGCGGTTTCATTTCACAACCTCCTTCATAAAGTGGGACGAGGGGACAGAGCACCGTCCCACTAACCACATAAAAAAACGCGGGGATTGAGTACCAGCTCATCCCTGCGTTTTTTTATTCTCACTTTTTACTCTGCGAAGAATTCCAGCAGGAATTCTCCCATCTTTTCGTTGTGGTCGAGGTAGCTGCCGTGGTCCGCTCCCGGGACAACAATCTTCCGGACGTCCGGCAGGTTCTGCACGATGCGCTCGGTTTCCTCCGGAAGAATCAGATCGTGCTCACCGACGGTGCACAGAACCGGAATGGAAATGCTCTGAAGGTCTGCGGGATCAATGTGAGGCTCTGTCAGCATCAGCGTAATCAGCGGCTCCGGATTCTTCCTGTTGATCTCCGTGAACTCCGCAACAAAGCCCGGCTCGATGCCGTCGGGAGAAAGGTTGGTTCCGCTGATGGCCATTTTTCCGAGGGTGCCGGGATGGCGCAGCTCCAGCAGCAGACCGATGATGCCGCCGTCGCTGTGTCCGTAGTAAAACGGCTTTTCGAGGCCGAGAGCCCGGATGAATTCGTAGATGTCATCCGCCATGTCAGCATAGTGGTATTCCGACACCGGCTCATTAGCCCCGTGGCCGCGGGAGTCGGGCGCATAGACCTCGTACCCCGCTTCTGTCAGCTGCGCGATCTCTACCTCAAACAGTTCGTGGCTCTCGCCGTTTCCGTGTACCAGCACCACCGGCTGTCCGCTGCCTTCCTGCAGATAATGCAGCCGGACACCGTTCACTTCAATTGATTTCATTCCTGTTCTCCTTAGTCATATTTTGCCTGCCTGAAATTGCTGTTCAGGAATGCTTTAAATCCCCAGTCCTTCCCTCGTCGAGCAGCACACAATGTCGTCCCGTCCGGCGACCTTGTCGCAGATGCGGTAGAATTTCTCCCAGTTGCTCTCCGGCGTGTTGAAGTCGAACTCGTAGCCGTGGGCGAACAGCAGGAAGAACAGATCCTCCTCTTCCCCGTCCGCCGCAATAAACTGATCAATCTTGTCCATTACATCCTTCTGAATATGCCATGCCGTCATCGGCAGCTGCATCGGATTCTCCGGCCGGCAGAAATCTTTGGTCCCGCCCACTGTGCGGGCATACTTGATGCCGGCGTCCCGCAGCTGCTGCTCCGTGTTCGGACCGACCGCACCGTAGGGATAAGCGAAGCCCACGATCTCCTGCCCGAAGATTTCCTTCAGCAGCCGGTTGTTTTCCTTGATGCTCTTCACCGCTTCTTCATCGCTGATCTTCTTGAAATTCTCATGACACAGGCCGTGACTGGCAATCTCAAAACCCGCATAAACCTGCGCCACCTCATCCGCCGGAATCCGGTAGCTCGGGCTGTATTTCAGCAGATGAAAGCCCGGCCTGAACTCCGACTCCAGCACATCCTTCATGCCCAGATTCCCGATCCGCCCGATCAGCTGCCTGCGGCCAAACCACCCCGCATTCAGATTGAAGGTCGCAGCGATGCCGTCCTTTCTGAATTCCTCAATAATCTTCTTGTCCTGTTCCAGACCGTCGTCAATGTTCCAGCAGAAATATTTCATTCTGAATTACCTTTCCTGATGTCAATCCTCAGCTGTCAGATATCGAGCTCCTGCACCTTCTTCTCAATCCGCTTCAAGGTTTCCTCATAATAAGCCTTATCTTCCGGCGACAAGCCCTCTGCTTCCATCTCATCCAGCTTATTCTGGCATTCATCCAGCTTTCCAAGCACCGAGAGATACTCCATGAGCACTCTGCCGTCATTCGGATCACCGTTCTTAACAAGCTCCGCCAGGTCTGAGATCAATCCCTCATAGTCATCCAGCAATGCCTTCAGCTCCGGTGTGACACCCTCCGGCACCTCCAGATTTTGCCTTGCATCCTGCTCCTGCGGCTGCTCTTCCGGCTTCGTCTCTTCCTCTGGTGCAGCAGCTTCCTGTGCCGCGGCATCCGTCTGCTCCTCGCCACCGAAATTCCTCAACATAGCCCGGTCAAAATCTGACGCAAAATGATCGTCTCCGGTATAGCCCACGAAGCCCATCGCGGCCATTTCACTCTCCCGGTTTGCCGCGATATAAAGAGCAAAATTCTTCACGGTAATTCCGTTATAGATCTCTGCCTCCCCCTCGAAGTCAAACCGGATCACACTGGAATGATCATCCTCATACAGCTTCTCCGTTCCCTTATAGCCGGCCTCCAGATCAACGCCGAGCTCCTGCGAAAGCACTGCTCCGCCTTCCTCCTCCATCGAGGAGATAAATTCATCGTATTCCTGCGCCGAGATCTCTTCCATGGCCATCACCGCAATGGAAATCTCATCCCCGGCCACATACATCATAACCGTCTGGAGATCCGCGTCCGGAATCTGCATGTAATAGTCCGGAACCAGCAGCGTGTGATTGCTGATCACCATTTCCCGGAGCCCGTCCGAATCATAATCGCTCCAGAACTTCAGGATCATGTCCTGAACGTCATTGCCGAACTGGTAATCATCTTCCAGAATCTGGATGCCGTACTCATCGCTGAGCACATTCTGCGCTTCCTGATAAGTGATCAGACCCGCCGTATACTGCGTCATATAGAAGTCGTCATTTTCCTCACACCGGTCTGCTGTCTTCATCTGATTCAGGCCGGAGATGTACAGGTCCTTGAGCAGTGTCAGCTTCTGATCATCAAACTCAGCGCCCTCATAATCCGCAATCATATCATAGAGCAGCTGCACATCATTCTCCGCGCTGCTTATGATCTTCGAATAATCCTTGTCCTCATTGGCCCACGTAAGCTCCTCCTCCGGGACGAGCTCATTGTACAGATACATGCAGTTCAGCGAATCCTGCAGATCCGCCAGGAACTGCTCCCCTGTCTTCGCCTCCCCCTCCCCGGCAGGCTTTACATCCGCCCGCACGGAAAGCACATTAATACTGGAGCAAAGTATGGCTCCCGCCAGCAGTGCACTGAGTATAACCGATAACGCCTTTTTCATCAGAAGATCCCCCTTCCTTCCGTTTGCCAATGGTCTACAGGTCTATCGTGCTCAAATGGATTCTGCCTCAACGAAATGATGTGTAAATCTATTATATCATGTACATCGCAATGTACATAACTGGGACGAGGGGACAGAGCACCGTCCCACTTTGTAACAAATGGGACGAGGGGACAGAGCACCGTCCCACTAGGACGAGGGGACAGAGCACCGTCCCACTAATAGACAAATACTCTCACATCGTGGGCAGGAATGAGGCAGGCGAGGCCGCCTGCGGCGAAGGAGGTCTGCGCGCCGGTCCACAGTTCCCGGATCTGTCCGCCGCTATAAGGTGTGAAGCCCAGGTCTGCCGCCTGGCCGGTCCAGCAGTGGACGGCCCGCTCTTCATCACAGAGATTAAAGAGTGCAAGATAAGTTTTCTCATCGGTCTGGGCGATCCAGACCGCTTCTTCCTCTGTTCGCAGAAGCTGCCGCGCCTTGCGGCCCTTCTGATCCAGCTCCAGCAGTTCCCGGTTTGTCAGCAGCGACAGCGTGAACGGATCCAGCTTCGTCAGCTCGGCGCCGATCATCAGCGGCGCGCCGAAGATGCACCACAGGCTCATCATGGTCCGCTGCTCCGCCGGCGTCAGCGCAGAATTTCGCTCCTGCCGGTCCCCGAAGCACCCGCCGATGACGCCCAGCGGCAGCATGTCGCAGTCCGGGTACGCCCCTGGTGCCGACAGGCCCTGCCAGAGCTCGCAGCGCCGGAACATATCCTTGAGCAGCGGCCACGAATCCCAGAAATCATCCGTGATCCGCCACATATTCGCGTTCTGCGCGTAGAAAGCCGCCTCCGAAATCTTCGCCGGTCCGGGCGAGAGCGACAGCACGATCGGCCGCCCGCACGCCTTAATGGCATGATGGATCAGCTCGATCTCCCGGTGCGCAGACGGCGCGTCCTCCCGGCAGATATCGTCACACTTCACGAAGTCCACGCCCCACTCCGCGTAAAGGCTGAACAGCGAATCATAATACAGCTGCGCCTCGGGCAAATTCGCCCGCAGGCCGTACATATCCGGATTCCACGCACAGATATTGGCCGGATCCGCCAGCATGTCCGCCGTTAAATCCGTGTGCAAAATCCGCCTGTGCTCATGAGCTGCGGCCCTCGGAATGCCGCGCATGATGTGAATGCCGAACTTCAGGCCCATCGCGTGAATCTTATCCGCCAGCGGCCGGAACCCCTGTCCGCCTGCCGAGGACGGAAACCGCGCCGGGTCCGGCAGCAGCCTCGAGTACTCATCCATCACCACTTCGCCGAAGGGGATATACTGAAACTCCCGGCTCCTGCTGCCCGCCCCCACGGCGTACCACTGGATGTCGATCACAACATACTCCCAGCCATATTCTTTCAGATGCTCCGCCATATACGCCGCATTGGCCAGCACCTGCGCCTCATTCACCTCGGTATTGTAATAATCGTAGCTGTTCCAGCCCATGGGCGGCGCCGACAGCGCAGTCCTGACATCTGAAGGTGCACTCATGTTTAACTCTCCTCGTTCACTCAGCTTTCTCTCAGAAGCTCCCAACACCTGGAGGTTCCAGCTGCGGTGCGCTCAATGTTTAAGCACCTGCACATCCTTCCACATCCGCCACAGTGTGACGGCGTTCACCGCGATCGTCACTGCGTCAAAAGCCGCCCCGGTGTAAGACTTCAGCACCAGGTGGTAAAAGCACCACGGGACAAAGGACAGGGTGACCAGCAGCTTGAACTGCAGCGGATCCTTTAAATCCATCAGCAGAATGTAGATGGAGCAGACTACCGCCGGCAGCCACCCCAGCAGCCCCTGTGTGTTGAACAGGATCGTCATCAGGATGGATGCCGCGATCAAAATCGCCTTCCACACGCGATTCAGCTTATCGTAATAGCACAGCACATTCCGCAGGCATGACAGGACATTGTTGATGGCGCCTGTCACGCCGCCCAGAATGAGCATACTGAAACCCTGCATGAAAATCTGCAGGGTTTGAAGTAATAGGATCGTTTTCTTTTTTCTGACCGCGCCGGAGCCTACCTGAACACCGGCTGCCGCAAGATCAATCAGATTGGCCAGCCAGATTGCTGCAACAGATGACATACGCTATCAGACCTTCTTGACCGGATTGGTTAAAATGCCGATATTCTCGACTTCGCACTCCACTACATCGCCTTCCGTCAGCCACTTCGGCTCCTTCATGCCCAGCGCCACGCCGCCCGGCGTTCCGGTCGCGATCACGGTGCCCGGAATCAGTGTGATCCCCTGTGCCAGCTCCGCAATAGCCTCCGCCACAGGCTGAATCATGAAGCGCGTATTGCTGCTCTGCCGCACTTCACCGTTCACCCGGCAGACAATGTTTAAATTCTGCGGATCCGGAATCTCATCCGCCGTCACAATGCAGGGGCCCATCACGGTGTAACCGTCCTGGCTCTTGCCCATATACCACTGCTTATGCTTGAACTGCAGATTCCGTCCGCTCACATCGTTCACAACACTGTAGCCGAAGATGCTCGCCCGCGCTTCCTCCACGCTGCATCCCTTCACAGTCTTGCCGATCACGACGCCCAGCTCCACCTCATAGTCCAGACTGTCGACAAAATCATACTGCGGGATCGGATCCTGCGGCCCGCTGACACAGTACGCGCGCTTGGAGAAATACACGGTCGCTTCCTTGTGCTGGAAATCCTCCACATGCACCGTCTCCTTGATGTGCTCGTCGTAGTTGACGCCCAGGCAGATCATGTCCTGGCGCAGCGACGGAATCGGAGACTTGATCCGGACCTCCTCCGGGGCAAACGAAACCGCGTCCGCCGGCGTCGGCTTCAGAGCCGCTTCCTTCAGCACCGGCAGCGCCCGATCCGCCTGATCGATCAGCGAATTCATCGTCGCCGCCTCCACACCGAAGCAGCTCACCGGGCACAGCCGCCCGTCCGCGCACTGTACTGCAACATAATCCTGATCTCTGAATTCAATCGTGTATAGCCGCATTTTGCACTCTCCTCACTTCGTTCCTATTTTTTTCTGCACCGCGCTTACGAAGAAAACCGCGCTGCTTCAATTCTCACTTTCCCGGCCGCTTTCCGATCAGCCGGATTGCCGCATCCTCATCCGCCTCCGGAAACACCTCCATCACCCGATCCATGATCCGGTCCCAGGAGACCGCCGGCGATTCCGTGTACGCCGCCGTCACCGCCTCATAGCCCCAGATCGCCTCGGGCGGAAGCAGAATCGCCACGCCCATGCCGTAGGCCTCGCCCTTCTTGTTGCGCCGCCGCCGGAACTCGCTCGTCACCAGATACGTCTGCATCTGCAGGCCCGTCACGATGCCGGAGTAATTCTTCTCGCCGCCCTTGCCGAAGCCGGCCTTCTTCTTCAGCTCCGTGGACAGCGTCTCGTCCATCCGGAAAACCATCTCGCCGTCCGCATCCCGGTCCGTGAGGCAGTCCATGATCCGCTTCTCCCGGAAGGAAGCCAGCCCGTCCTCCCAGCGCGCGTCGAAGTCATAGCCGTCCCGCCTGAAATTGGCAAAATACGGCAGCCACTTCAGGCTGATGAAGCCGGCCTTCTTATCGAAAAACTTGCCGTACGCACACTGGTGACTTTTGGCGATGATTTCGCGCCACTCCCATGGATCCTCTTCCCGCACGCCTGTCCACCAGAAGTCCAGCGACACATGCTCCTCCGCGGAAAAGCCTTCGATCTCTCCGGCAAAAAGCGGCAGAAATCCGACTTCATCGATCCAGTTCACCAGCTCCTGCCAGGAGCGGATCCGGTAAGGATCATTCCAGGACAGGCCGCGCATGATCCAGGTGCCATTCTCATTCGCCAAAAGGAACCACTCCCTTTACTGCATCTTGTGCACAGATCCGGACCTCATCGTTATCCAGATCAATCAGCACGTAGCGGTCATTGCCCATGCCCAGCTCCTTCATGTAGGTGAGCTGGCGCAGACCGTGACGGCTCGTCACGCGCTCCGTGAACGCCGCGTTGTCCTTCTCCTCCATGGCAAAAATCATGTCGATGCAGGCCTGATCAATCGCCAGGATATCCGTCGATCCCAGGATGCCGACGTTCGGTGTCACCACCGGCTGAGCCCCCACGCCTTCGCAGTCGCAGGAGACGGACATATTGCGCATAACGTTGATATATGCAACCTTTTTACCAAAATGGTCAATGGTCGCCTTGGTGGATTCTGCGATCTTTTCCATCAGTTCTTCGTTGTGGACACCCCAGTCATTGCCATCTTTGGCATGGATCATGCCCTTGCCGATCCGGCCGTCCGCGCAGCCGATGCCGATGTTCTTGTTGGAGCCGCCGAAGCCGCCCATCTGATGTCCCTTAAAGTGGGTCAGCGCCAGCATGGAATCGTAGCGCTTCATGTGATCGCCCACGGACATCTCAGTGAACCACTTGCCGCCGGCGACGGGATACATCTCCGTGCCATCCTCGTCCATGATATCCACCGGTGCAAAATCCCAGCCGTTGATCGCCAGGGTCTTGCGATGCTGCTCCGTGGTGTAGCGGTCGCCCTTGTAGAACGTGTTGGTCTCCAGAATCGCTGCCTCCGGCAGACGCGTCTGAATCAGCTCCTTCACCCAGGGACGCGGGATGATGTTCGGGCCCTTCGGCTCGCCGGTGTGCAGCTTGATGCCGATCTTGCCGGAAAGGCAGGCGCTCACCTTATCGTAAACCTTGATCAGTCCCTCCGCTGAGAGATCTCTCGTGAAATAGACAATCGACTCGTTGCCGCTGCGCATGTCATAGGGAATATAGCGGGAACCGTCTGTTACGGGAATCATCTGCTTGCTCATATGCTGCTCCTCTCCTTTGAAAAAAATCTGCTGAAATCTATTCTGCCAGGTGGATCTATCTATTGATTCTGCTTCTT
>JAFTFP010000074.1 GCA_017449485.1 Lachnospiraceae bacterium | reverse complement strand
CGGGGCCTATGGCAGTTGGTGAACGACGTCTATCTGGCCTGCAAACGCAACTCGCATTCAGAGAATCACGTCCGTGCCCTCTACGAACCATTTACGGTTGACGAGATCAACCGGAAGATTGTCCGGCTGGGCGAGCAGCTGGGCAAGCCGGTGGTCGCGACCTGCGACGTGCACTTCCTGGATCCGGAGGATTCCATTTACCGGGAAATCATCATGGACGGCGGATCCAAGGACAAGGAGGATCCGGCGCCGCTGTATCTCCGGAACACGGATGAGATGCTGGAGGAGTTTGCCTATCTTGGCAGCGAGAAGTGCCAGGAGGTTGTCATTGACAATACGCTGAAGATTGCAGATCAGATTGAAGTGATCTCGCCGGTCCGCCCGGACAAATGTCCGCCGGTCATTGAAAACTCGGATGAGAATCTGCGCAAGATCTGCTATGACAAGGCGCATGAGCTCTACGGAGACCCGCTGCCGGAGATTGTTGAGAAGCGCCTTTCAAAGGAACTGAACTCCATCATCAGCAACGGCTATTCCGTCATGTATATCATCGCCCAGAAGCTGGTGTGGAAATCGGTTGAAGACGGTTATCTGGTCGGATCAAGAGGATCCGTCGGATCCAGCTTTGTTGCGACCATGGCAGGCATTACGGAGGTCAATCCGCTCGCGCCGCATTATTATTGCCCGCACTGCCATTTTACGGATTTTGACTCGCCGCTGGTCATGAAATATCAGGGCCGCTGCGGAATTGATATGCCGGCAAGAGACTGTCCAAAATGCGGCCAGCCCCTGAAAAAGGACGGCTTTGATATTCCGTTTGAGACCTTCCTGGGCTTCAAGGGCGACAAGGAGCCGGATATCGACCTGAACTTCTCCGGAGAGTATCAGTCCAAGGCGCACGCCTACACAAAAGTTATTTTCGGCCACGAGCAGACCTTCAAGGCCGGCACCATTGCGACGGTGGCGGACAAGACGGCGTACGGCTTTGTACTGCATTATTTTGAGAACCGCGGAATTCAGAAGCGCCGGGCTGAGATTGAGCGGCTGGCGATGGGATGCACGGGCATCCGCAGAAGCACCGGCCAGCATCCGGGCGGCATCGTGGTACTGCCCATCGGCGAGGAGATCAATACCTTTACGCCGGTGCAGCATCCCGCGAACGATATGACGACGGATATCATCACGACACATTTTGACTATCATTCCATCGATCACAACCTGCTGAAGCTGGATATTCTGGGACATGATGATCCCACGATGATCCGGATGCTGCAGGACCTGACGGGAATTGATCCGCTGACCATTCCGCTGGACGATGAGAAGGTCATGGGACTGTTCTGCGGCACGGAGCCGCTGGGTGTTACACCGCAGGATATCGACGGCATCACCACCGGGACCCTGGGCGTGCCGGAGTTCGGCACGAAATTTGTCATGGGCATGCTGGACGATACCAAGCCGTCGAGCATGTCAGAGCTGGTACGGATTTCCGGTCTTTCCCACGGAACAGATGTGTGGCTGGGCAATGCGCAGACGCTGATCCAGGAGGGCACGGCGACGCTTTCCACGGCGATCTGTACGCGGGATGACATCATGAGTTACCTGATCATGCAGGGCGTGGAGAGCTCCATGGCGTTCAAGACCATGGAATCCGTGCGTAAGGGCAAGGGACTGCAGCCGGAGATGGAGCAGGCCATGCGGGACGCAGGGGTGCCGGACTGGTATATTGCCAGCTGCTGGAAGATCAAGTACATGTTCCCCCGCGCACACGCGGCGGCCTACGTCATGATGGCGCTGCGGATTGCGTACTGTAAGGTCTATTATCCGCTGGCTTATTATGCGGCTTATTTCTCCATCCGCGCATCCGCCTTCTCCTACGAGATCATGTGCCAGGGAAAGGAAAAGCTGCTCGAGACGCTGGAAAATTACAAGGCGCGCCGGGATGAGCTGACGAATAAAGAACTGGACCAGCTGGATGACATGCACTGTGTACTGGAAATGTATGCGCGCGGATATGACTTCACACCGATCGACCTGTTTAAAGTCGGTGCGCGGAACTTTACAATTCACGATGGCAAAATCATGCCTGCGCTCACCAGTATCGACGGAATGGGAGAGAAGGCTGCCGACGGCGTGGTGGAAGCGGCCAAGGCCGGACCGTTCCTGTCCAAGGATGATTTCCGGGAGCGGGCCAGGGTCAGCCAGACCATCACCGATAAGCTCGCTGAGCTGGGGCTTTTAGGGGATCTGCCGGACAGCAATCAGATCTCGATTTTCGACTGGATGTAAAATTATAAAAAAAAGTGCTTGCATTCCAGCCGCGCTTCAAGTAGAATATCACTTGTCCCGCTGAGCGGGATGAGGATATGGCTCGTTGGTCAAGAGGCTAAGACGCTGCCCTCTCACGGCAGAATCAGCGGTTCGATTCCGCTACGAGCTACGAAGGAAGAAGCTCTGAATTATTCAGAGCTTTTTTTGTTAGTTTTTTCAGGCAGTTTTTTTGATTATCCCGCATCAGCTGTAGTATGATGAGAGCGGCCGGCTGCATGGCATGGCTAAAGATACGAAGTGCCGGAAAAGGAGATTCAGTCATGGAAGCGGAGCAGAAACAATATATGTTGGAGGACGAGGTAGTGGGCCTTCGTCCCGTGCGCTATGAAGACTGTGCGCAGACCGTCGCCTGGCGGAATACGGAAAATGTAAAAAAGCATTATATCTATCGGGAAGATTTTACCCTCGAACAGCAGCAGCAGTATTTCCGGGACGAGATTGAGACGAAACGGACGTATCTGTTTGTCATCTGTGACAAGGCTGACGGACGGGAGGTCGGATGTACAGCCCTGAATCATCAGGAAGAAAAGAAGTCGATTGAATTCGGCCTGTACATCGGCGCGGAGGGCGTTCTCTCGCGCGGCCTGGGCCGGCATGCAACGAAACTGACGACGGATTTTGCCCTGAATGTACTGGGCTTCGAGCGGGTTGTATCCCGGATCTTTACCGACAACATTGCTTCCATGCGCTGCGTGGAAGGGGGCGGCATGTATAACACCGGTGAAGTAATCCGGAATGTGGTCTGCACAGACGGTGAAGTAAAGGATATGTATCTCTACGAAAAGAGAAAGGCGGAATAACCGGCATGGTTCTGGTGATTGATACATTTAAGCTGATTAAGGGTGTTGGCAAGAGTATCGGGATCTACAATCTGACGAAGAGTATTGTCACGCAGCTTGGCGCGGAAAATGCGCGCAGAGGAATGTCTGAAAAGATCGTGATTCTCGGCAACGAGTTCAACCGCGCTGATATGGAGACGGAGGGGGTTGAGTTCTATCCGGTCGCCCGGGATCCGAAGAGCCGCGTGCAGATCCTGCTGTGGGAGCTTTTCGGCGTGCGGAAGGAGGCTGAGCGCTTTCACGCAGACCGGATTCTGTTTCCGAGAGGCTTCCGGCCGCTGATTTACCGCGGAAATGATACGATCATCATCCATGATCTGATTCCCTTCTATTATGACAAGCACTATCCGGGGTACTTCAACCGCCTGGAAAATGCGTATATCATGAACCGCCTGAAGGCGTCGATCCGCGGCGCGCAGCGTGTGATCACGATCTCTGATGCATCGCGGAAGGAGATCATGGAGCTGGTTCCGGGCAGTGAGCATAAGATCCGTGAAATCTACAACGGAATCAATGATATGACGGCCTATCATCAGAGTGATGACGGGGAGGCTGTGAAGGAGAACTATCTCATCGCAGTGACCTCAAAGCTGCCGCACAAGAATGCGAAGGGAATT
>JAFTFP010000073.1 GCA_017449485.1 Lachnospiraceae bacterium | reverse complement strand
CCATTGATCTGGCGATTGTGACCCACGACGATCTGGACCACTGCAGCGGTCTGATCGGCCTGTTGGAAAAGGATGAAGGGACGCTGAAACCGCGTATCGGACAGATTCTGCTGCCCGGGATCAGCCCTGCCATGCAGGGGGAAAACACAAGGCGGATTCTGGAACTGGCTGCACGGCGTAAAATCCCTGTAAGCTACCTCTCGAGAGGAGATCAGCTGCGTGTGGAGAGCAGGACAGGAAAAGTGCTTACATTCTTCTGTCTCCACCCGGAGCCGGGCCAGACCTATGAAAATGCCAATGAGGGATCTGTGACGCTGCTTATGCAGTACCGGGACTTTTCCATGCTGCTGACCGGAGATCTGGAGGGGGCGGGAGAAGAGAAGATGACGGCGTACCTGGGAAGCAGGACCTCGCTGCTGCCGGTTCCTGCCGCAGGGCAGCAGGCCAACCTGACAGTTCTGAAGGTGGCGCATCACGGCAGCCGCGGGTCGACCGGGGAGACCTTTCTTGAAAGAATCCGCCCGCTGTATGCGCTGATATCGGCAGGAAGGGGAAATCGCTATGGGCATCCCCACGAGGAACTGCTGGAACGATTGGAAGAGACGATGTCAGATCCGGAGGAGAGCCGGATCTTCCGCACGGACCGGAGCGGGTGCATCACGGTCCGCACGGATGGAGAAACGATTCGGACGGACTGTTTTCTGAAAACAGCCCGATAGAGATCAGCAGAAATTAATAGTTCTCGGCCTTGATCTGGAAATATGCCTGCGGGTGATTGCAGACAGGACAGACCTCAGGCGCTTCTTTTCCGATAACGATGTGACCGCAGTTGGCGCACTGCCAGATTTTGTCTCCATCACGGGAGAAGACCACTGCGTCCTCAATGTTCTTTAAGAGCTTCCGATAACGCTCCTCATGCTCCTTTTCAATGGCGGCTACGCCCTCGAACAGCGCTGCGATATCGTCAAAGCCTTCCTCACGGGCCGTCCGGGCAAAATCCGGATACATGGAGGTCCATTCGTGGTTTTCACCTTCGGCGGCGTCCCTTAAATTGTCGGGCGTTGAGCCGATGCCGTAGAGCAGCTTGAACCAGAGCTTGGCATGCTCCTTCTCATTGTCAGCGGTCTCCTGAAACAGCTGGCTGATCTGGACATAACCGTCTTTCTTCGCCTTGGAAGCATAGTAGGTGTATTTGTTGCGCGCCTGGGATTCGCCGGCGAAAGCCTCCTGCAGATTTTTTTCTGTCTGTGTGCCCTTCAGTTCGGGGCGGACTTCAAGATTTGCCATTTTGATCTACCTCCTGTACTTTGAACACCGCTCGATTAAATACGCCCTTCGGGCGTGCGAGCGACGCTGCATGTCAAGTCCTTTTATAGCGGACTTGACACAACCTATGTTTCGGTTTCTGCCCTGCGGCAGAATCCTTTCCTACTTCATGATGAAAGATGCGGTTCGTTTCGTCAAGTCCGAAAAGATGCTATAATAGTGGCTCGGAGGTTTTTCATGGCAGTCAGGAGAGATCAGAGCAAGGGCAAGGCGAAAAATACGGAGAATCAGGACTTCAAGCTGACGCTCGCGGCACTTGAGAAGGGTGAGTTTGCGCCGCTTTATATTCTGTACGGCGCACAGACCTATCTGCGCAATCAGTACCGGGACAGAATTGCCAGGACCATTCTGGGAGACGGGGATCAGATGAATCTCTCCGTGTTCCGGGATGACGCATTTGACATTCTGGAGGTGATGGATCTGGCCAGAACGCTGCCGTTCTTTTCGGAAAACAGGGTGATTATTCTGGAGAATACAGGTCTTCTGCGTCCGGCCAAGGGCAGGAAAAAGGAAGAGGACGAGAAGGACGAAAAGGAGTCAGAGGAGAAGCCGGCCGGACAGGATGATTCGGAGCCCGGGGATGCAGACAAAGGCGGCAAAGGCGCCGAGACAGGGAGCGCCGCGCAGCTTGCGGACTTCTTAATGGAGATGCCCTCCAGTACACATATCATTGTGGCGGAGGATCAGGCGGATATGCGCTCCAAGCTGTGCCGCTATGCGGAGAAAAACGGGCGGATCGCCTGCTGTGAGACACCGGAGCAGGACGTTATGATCAGCTGGGTCCGGAAAACCTTTAACAGAAAATACGGCCTGATGATTGCACCGCCGGTCATCCGATCTCTGCTGGAGAGAACCGGCGACGATATGAATCATATCTATTCCGAAATGGAGAAGATCGGTGCCTTCTGCCTGGGGCGCAGCGAGGTAACCATCGCGGATCTGGATGCCGTGTGTACGGTCGTCCTGCGGGATCGGATTTTCGAGCTGATTGATGCGATCATCGGGAGAAGAAGGGAACAGGCTGTTGCGATTTATCTGGAGATGGTGGCACAGCAGACCGTGCCGGCCCAGATCCTGGCGCTGATGATCCGGCAGCTGAATCAGCTGCTGCAGGCCCGGGAGCTTCTTCAGAAGAATGGCTTCGACGAAGCGGGTACAGCGCAGATGCTGGGCGTGCAGCCTTTTGTGGTGAAGAAGATCCGGCGATCCCTGCAGATGTATCCGATCGGTGCGCCGGAAGCAGCACTGGGGGCCTGCCTGAGGACGGATACCGATTATAAGAGCGGCAGAATCGATGCAGATGCCGCGATGGAGCTGCTGATTGTGAGTCTGACGGCGGACCGGGAGAACAGGTGGAACGCCGGGGCCGGCAGATAGAGGTTGAAGATACGGAGGAAACATAAAATGGCGGAGCCGAAGCCGCAGGAAATCTACAGACATTTTAAGGGCAATTACTATCAGGTCATTACCATGGCGACCAAGGAGGATACGGAGGAGCGGCTGGTCATTTACCAGGCCCTGTACGGCAGCTATGGTATTTATGCCAGATCGCTTTCTTCATTTGTCCAGGAGCTGGATCCGGCGCGCTATGCTGCCCAGAATGTGACGGGGCAGAAATATCGGTTTGAGAAGGTGGATCCGGCCATGATGAGTCTGGACAGGGCCGGCAGTGCACAGGCTGGCCGGCAGAGGCCGGTACGGGAAGATGCCCCGGAGACTGCGGATCACCAGATGGAGGAGACGGGCGGACTGGACCCGAGAGTAGAAGCCTTTCCGGACGCGTCATCCCTGCAGGACAAGCTGGAGATACTCGCGGGACTTCGCGGACATGCGACCAATGAGATGGTAGATACCATGGCGATAGCTTCCGGTATAGAAATCGATGAGGGAGATGCCGGGGAGCGCCTGGAGGAGCTGCGAAGCTGTCTTCTCACGATTGAGAGATATGAGCAGAGACGAAAATATGGAAACTGAAAACAGCACTGCAGCAGGACGGGACTTCTCCGAGAGGCTGCTGAACTGGTATGACAGCAAGCGAAGGATTCTCCCCTGGCGGGAGGATCCTTCTCCTTATCATGTCTGGCTCTCGGAGATCATGCTCCAGCAGACGCGGGTGGAGACGGTTATCAGCTACTATCAGCGCTTTCTGTTCGTGCTGCCGGATCTTGAGCACTTCGCTGCGGCCGAAGAACATGTCTATATGAAGCTCTGGGAAGGACTGGGATATTACAGCCGGATCCGGAACTTTCATAAGGCGGCTGTTCAGGTGGTGGAGGAGTATGACGGTAAGGTGCCGTCTGATCCGGCTGTGCTTAAGAAGCTGCCCGGCATCGGCCCATACACGGCAGCGGCGATTGCTTCCATTGCCTACGGCGTGCGTGCGGTCTCTGTGGACGGAAATCTGCTGAGAATCTTTACAAGACTGACCCGCTGCGGCGGAGATATACGGGAAAAGGAAACCAGAAAGGCCGCAGAGGACTATTTCCTTGAGCGTATGCAGGAGCGGCCGGGGGATTTCAATCAGGCGCTGATGGATATCGGTGCCGCGATCTGTCTGCCCGGTAAGGCAGCTGACTGCAGCAGGTGTCCGCTATCGGTGTACTGTCTGGCGCACGAAGCCGGAGAGGAAACGGATTATCCCGCAGTCTTCCAGAAGGCCGCGCGCAGAGTTGTGCCGCTGACAGTGCTTCGGATCCGGATCGGAGAGAAGCTGTGTCTGAACCGCCGTCCGGACCAGGGACTGCTGGCAGGACTGTATGAATTGCCGAATGTGGAAGGAAATCTGACGACAGAGGAAGTGCGCGCATATCTGGAGCATACGGGCGCGGCGGGACTGATTGAGCAGATCGAGCCGCTGCCGGACGGAAAGCATGTCTTTACCCATCTGGAATGGCATATGAAGGGCTATGAGATCCGGCTGAAGGACAGTCCGCAGACAGCGGCGTATGCGGCCGCATCGGGGTGGTCTGTGGTAGATTCTGAGGCGCTTCGAAAGGATTTTTCTGTACCGGCAGCCTTCTCGGCATTTCTTGCGCTGGACTGAAAAAAACTGAAATTTTAGCTGATTGTGCTTGATTGTACTACAATCAATTGCTATACTACGCAGGAGTCTGCGGTTTTAGCCGGCTTTAATAACAATATATCGTGCAACTGAAAGTCCAGAGGAGAGAAAAATGTATTCTATCGATGAAATCAGAAGAGTGGATCCTGAAATTGCAAAATGTATTGAAGACGAAATGAGACGGCAGAATGAACATATCGAGCTGATCGCGTCTGAAAACTGGACGTCCCGTGCGGTTATGGCTGCGATGGGAAGCCCGCTGACCAACAAGTATGCGGAAGGCTATTCCGGCAAGCGTTATTACGGCGGCTGCCAGGTAATTGATGAGGTCGAGACCCTTGCCATCGAGCGCGCGAAGGAGTTGTTTGGCTGTGATTATGCCAACGTGCAGCCGCACGCCGGCGCACCGGCCAACCTCGCCGTGGAATTTGCCATCTTAAAGCCCGGCGATACCATGATGGGCATGGATCTAAGCCAGGGCGGACATCTGACACACGGCTCGCCGGCCAATATCTCCGGCACCTATTTCAACGTGGTTCCCTACGGTGTCAACAGCGAGGGATATATCGACTATGACGAAGTCCGCCGCCTGGCGCTGGAGGCGAAGCCGAAGCTCATTATTGCGGGTGCTTCCGCTTATCCCAGAACGATTGATTTTGCCCGCTTCCGTGAGATCGCAGATGAGTGCGGCGCAGTGCTGATGGCAGATATTGCGCACATCGCAGGTCTGGTGGTCACCGGCCTTCATCCGAGCCCGTTCCCGTACGCGGATGTGGTTACCACAACAACCCACAAGACGCTGCGCGGCCCCAGAGGCGGCATGATTCTTGCCAATGCGGAAGCTGCTGCCAAGTACAACTTCAACAAGGCTATTTTCCCGGGCATTCAGGGCGGTCCGCTGGAGCACGTGATCGCGGCCAAGGCGGTCTGCTTCAAGGAGGCGCTGGATCCTTCCTTCAAGACTTACATGCAGGGTGTCGTCGATAATGCACAGGCACTTGCTTCCGGACTGCTGGAAAGAGGCGTCAACCTGGTTTCCGGCGGAACGGATAATCATCTGATGCTGGTGGATCTGACCAACTTCGGCGATCTGACCGGCAAGATGGCGGAGCAGATGCTGGATGAGGCACATATCACCGCAAACAAGAACACCATTCCCAATGAGCAGAGGAGTCCGTTCGTGACCAGCGGCATCCGTCTGGGCACGCCGGCCATCACGACCCGCGGCTTCAACACAGAGGATATGGATCAGGTGGCACAGGCTATTTCCCTTGTGCTTCATGAGCGGGAAGAAGGCATTCCGCAGGCCAGAAAGATCATTTCGGTTCTGACGGCGAAGCACCCGCTGGTTCAGCCGTCCTGGTTCCGGAATATCGGTGCCCGCTGAATAGATTCTCTGAGCAGGTTTTCAGAATGATTAAAGACAGGCCGCAGCGGCCTGTCATTTTTCTGGTACCGTCGGATCGGTG
>JAFTFP010000072.1 GCA_017449485.1 Lachnospiraceae bacterium | reverse complement strand
GATTCGGAATGACCAGGCCCCAGATGGTGTTCTTGAGGTGGAAGGTCTTGACATACATGACGTAGGTCGGTACCACGCCGCCGTTGAACAGCATCGTGAAGACTATGAAGAAGTTCAGGATTCTCCGGCCCGGCAGCTTCTTCTGTGAAAGCATATAAGCCAGCATCGCTGTGAAGATGACGGAAAGGCTGGTGCCGATGGCTGTGACCAGAATTGTCATCAGGTAAGCTCTTCCGATCATGGCCCACTGCTGCGAAATATAGCCGAATGCCGCTGTCGAGAACTTTCTCGGGAAATAGGAGAATCCGTCTGTCATGGCTACATGCTCATCGGTAAAGGAGGCGATGATCAGCAGGATAAACGGGAGAATCGCCAGCAGTGCATTGATCGTCAGAATCAGATTTGCTGCAAACTGCCATCTTTTCTGTGACTGTGATTTCATAATCTTTCCTCCTTTCCCTTAGAATAAAGCGCTGTTTTCATCCAGCTTCGCTACGATCTTATTGGCCGTCACGATAAAGATAAAGCCGACCACGGACTGGATGAAGGAAGCTGCTGCGGACATGCCGACGTTGTTGAGCTGCATCAGAGCCCGGTATACATAGGTGTCAATCGTCTGCGTGACCGGGAACAGCGGAGACTGCATCATCGGAACCTGGTAGAACAGGCCGAAATCTGAGCGGAAAACCTGTCCCAGATTCAGGATCAGCAGCATCAGGATCGTGGGCTTTAAGAGCGGAATAGTGATCAGCCGGATCTGCTGCCACTTGGTGGCGCCGTCGAGAGAAGCTGCTTCGTAATAGCCCGGATCAATGCCCAGCAGGCTGGAAAGGTACAGGATCATACCGAAACCGATGCCTCTCCACTCATGCACAAAGGTCAGAATAAACGGCCAGTATTTGGGCTCCTGGTAAAACTGGATTGTGTTGCCCGTCAGCCGCTCAATAGCCTTCGTGAACAGACCGGAGGAAGGGGACAGGTATGCATACACCAGATAAGCGATGACAACCATGGACATCAGATACGGCAGCAGGATTGCGGTCTGATAAAACTTCTTTGCGACGGCATTCTGCACTTCATTGAGCAGAATGGCTGCGCCGACGCCGATGACCATGCCGATGAATATCCACGCGATGTTATAAAGCAGCGTATTGCGGACCATGACAAAGGCGTCCTTGGACTTGAACAGGAATTCGAAATTCTTGAATCCGATCCACGGGCTGTCCCACATACCCTTGGCAAAGTTGAAATTCTTAAAGGCGATCTGCAGGCCGGCCAGCGGCATGTAGTTGTTGATGAAAATGTAGATCAGCCCCAGTGCTCCCATCAGATAGAACGGAAGCCAGTGGAGAAATGCTGCGCCGAAGGACTTTTTATTCGTTCCGTCGGACTTTTTGTTCCTCTTATCTGACACGATGTTTTCTCCCTTCTGTTCAAAATATGGAAGGGAACCGCCGTCCTGTGTTTCAGGTCAAACCGATAAGCTGTCGGACGGACGGTTCCCTTTCAGGCTTTACTCATGCTGCAGGTATTGCCCTGCGGCCTTCAGGATTATTTTGCAAGATAGGCATCCAGCTGCGCCTGGTTGCCGGCGATGACATCGTTCATACCAGCCTGATCCAGCGCTGCCTTCAGATCTTCCACTGCTGCGTGGACATCAGAAACCTGGCCCGCATTCAGCATCGGGAGCTTCTCCTGAAGGACTGCGGAGATCGCAGCTGCCTCGGTGGGATACTGGTCGGCGTTGAAAGTATATCCGAACGCCTTGGAAGTTCTTGCTTCGTCATTAAAAGCCTTCAGATCATCGTAATAACTGTCTGTTACCGGAGCGACGACCACTCTCTTCAGCGGATCGCCGAAGTGTGAGAAGGTTGTGAAATATCCGCTGTGATCTGCGTTTGTTGTGCCTTCCATGGTGATGACATGCTCGGTGCCGTCCACCTTCACATAATCCAGACCTTCCACACCGTAGTTCAGCAGGGTTGCAAGCTCTCCGTCCTCGTAGATCAGGTTCAGCAGATCCATGCACTTGTCAGGGCGCTCAGAGGTTGCAGCGATACCGAGCATCATCTCGACCGCACCGCCGGTTGTTACAAGCGGCTCTGCCATGCGGATCAGGCCGGTTTCAAATTTGTCGTTCGTCCAGACTGCGATCTGGTCCGGTGTATAGGAAGTAGATGTCATGAAGACCTTCTGGTCTGCGAAAAGCTGCTGGACAGAAGTGGAATCCGTCATCTGATCTGCCGGCAGGTAGCCGTTATCAAACCACACTTTGTTCCGCTCGCAGAACTTTTCAAACAGTTCGCTCTCAAACACATTTTCGATCTGATCGGAATCAGCAGGATTCATGAGGACGCCGTATTCACCCGAGCCGCCGAATACATCGAATCCGGACTCAAACTTCAGATTCAGCTGTGAGGAGTTGCCGTATTTGGTGAGATAGACGCCGTGCTCCTTCAGAATCTCGCCGGCTGCGGTCAGCTCATCCCATGTCATCTCATCATGCATATCGATGCCGTACTCGTCCGCCATTGTCTTGTTGTAGACGATGCCGCCGGTAATCGCGCAGTACGGATAGCCTGAAAGTGCGTATGTCACGCCGTCGATCTTCTGTGCCTCGGCGACTCTCGAAGTGACTTCTGCGGCAGCAGGGCCTCTCTCTGCCAGCAGATCGTCGAGCGGGAGCAGAACGCCGTCAGAGACCGCATTGCTCAGAGAATAAATCAGACCGACTGTCACGATATCCATCTTCTCGCCGCCGGCAATACCCATGGTGGTTGTTGTGCCCATGTCGCCGATGAACAGCGGCTGGATGTCAACAGTTGCGTTAATCTTGGGAAGGGTGATGGCGTTAACTGCTTCTTCAACCTTTTCCAGGTCATTGTTGGACTCGTTCAGGCCGATGATCGTGATGGCAATTTCGTAGGGGTCTTCGTCAAAATCAATGACAGCAGTTTCTGCTGCTCCTGCGGTTTCTGCCGCTTCACCTGCCTCAGCGGCTTCTGCTGCCTCTTCCTTTGCGCCGGCCTGTGCAGGGGCTTCGGTCTTGCTGCCGCAGCCAGCCAGAACAGATGCTGCCAGAACGCCGGTCAGGATTACACTGATAACTCTCTTCTTCATTCTTTCCTCCTTTTGATTCAGTGCCTTGGCACTGTGCTTCAGATACCTTCCGGCACAGGGCCTTCAGGCTTTGGACGTTAACAGAATAACAGGTGAGGATGATCTCAAAATAGAACAATCCTCACCTGAAATGATTCGAAAATGACTCCTGTACAATTCGGCTTTCCGCCGGTCTGTCAGCCCCTGTGAATCAGCGGTTTGACACATGGCTCTGACGGTACTGCTTGGGGCTCTCGCCGGTCGCCCGCCGGAAGATCTTGGTAAAGTAGGAGTAATTTGAATAGCCGACCGAGTCCGCCACCTGATTGATCGGATAATCGGTCTTGACCAGCAGTTCCTTTGCGATCTTGATCCGCTCATCCGTGATATACTCCAGGATTGAGACGCCCATTTCCTTTTTAAACAGACGCATCAGATACTGGGCGTTCAGGTGAACCTCCTCCGCGATATCGTCGATACAGATATCCTCCTGGATGTGCCTGAGAATATACTCTTTTGCCGCATGGATCAAGGTGTTGTGCGGTTCCTTCGCTTCCTGGATCGCCAGATCCATGCGGATCGTATCCGGAATGGCCGCCTGCTCTCTCACCCGTCCGATCCGTTCAACCAGCTTCTGCAGGACGCCGTCCAGTTCTTCGTAGTCAATGGGCTTTAAGATATAATCCGCGCTGCCGAGCCGCATCGCATCGCGCATATAGTCATATTCGGGATGGCAGGTCACATAGATACACTCCGTCGCCGGATAGTGCATCTTGACCCACTCAAAGAGCTCGATCCCGTTCCCCTGCGGCATCTCGACGTCCGAGAGCATGAAATCGACCTTCTCCCGGCCGAATACCTCCTGCGCCTGCTCCATGGAACCGGCGGTAAAGACCTGGTCCACGCCGTATTTTGCCCAGTCAATCCGGCGATTCATCGCATTTACGACGACCGGTTCATCGTCTACGAGAAGTGCATGCAGCATCCCCTATTCCTCCTCTGCTTCCTCACCCTGTCTGCGCGGAAGGATGATCTCGATCCGCGTCCCGTGCGGTTCATCCCTGGTGATCTCAAACTGTGTGTCCGCACCGTACAGGACATTCAGTCTCTCGATCGCGTTCTGGATTCCGATTCCCAGCCCTTTCTGCCGCTCGCCGGTCCTGCGGAATTCATTGATCCTCTCGATCAGCTCCTGATCGATTCCCTGCCCTGTATCCAGCATCCGGATCCGGATCCTGTCCTCTCCGAGAGGCTGTGCGATCACGAAAATATTGATCTGGTTCCCGATTTTGATCGAGTGCTTGATGGAATTTTCGGCAAAATTCTGAATCAGCAGCGGCGGCACCAGACAGGACGCAATCGAATCATCATACTCTACAAAAGCAAAGAATGTGTCCGGATAGCGCGCCTGCTGGATCTCAAAGTAATTGCGGATGTGGTCCATTTCCGCGCGCAGCGGCACCTCGTCCCGGTTCGCGTTCACGATGTATCGGAAATAGCGGGACAGACACAGTATCATTTTCTGAATCAGCGGATACTCATTCTGCTCATAGCTGTACAGAATATTCAGCGTATTCAGGATGAAGTGCGGCTGGATCTGCTGGCTTAAGAATTTCAGACGGATATCCTGCTTCTCGAGCTGCTCTTCGTAGACATTGATCTTGAGGTTCGACACTTCCTCCATCATCCGGTTGAACTCATGGTTCATGCGGTCAAACTCGGAGCCGCTCTCGCTCTCTTCAATTCGGTAGTCCATATTGCCGCGGCTGATCTCTTCCATCGCGTCGTTCAGCTTGCGCACCGGACGGATGATCCACCGTTTCATGAGGGAAATGATCACAGGCAGTGCCAGCAGCCCGATCACGGACAGGCCCAGCATGATCCGCAGGAAGAGCGGAAAAGCACGCAGGACTCTCTGCACGGAAACACCGCGGATCACCGTCATTCCGCACAGAGAAGAAGATGCCGCAACCGCCTCCATTCCTTTCTCCAGCACCGGGTGCGCAGGATCGACACGATCTGCCTGCCAGTCGTCTGCGGCACTGCTTCTGTACAGGACCTGACCATCCTCATCCAGGAACAGCAGCCATTCTCCCTCATCCGCCATACCGAGTTCCCGGATCAGATCGTCGAGATCATACCAGGCTCCGAAATAGCTCTGGCGGTATTTGGACATATAGAACAGCCTCGCCTCATCCCCGACGCTGCAGAATTCCCATTTGCCCATATTCCGTTCTTCGGTGAGCCGCCTGTCCAGGTATCCCTTCATGGCGTCTTTATGCATGGAATAGCTGTAGCGATTGTCGCGGATCACCTGCAGATCCGCCTGCGGATAGATGGAATACATACCGGAAATGGTGTTGTTTTCCTTGAAGAAATCGCCGTATTCGTTGTACAGCTTTACGGTCGCATGCATTTTGTCGTCGTCTGTTCCGTCCTCCGGTGAGCGCAGGCGGGAAAAATAGAGGAACGACTGGCTCTCGCTGCTGATAAACCTGCTCCTGGTGGATCCGCTTGTCAGGTCTGATTCGATCCGGCTCAGATAGACTTCCAGAACACCCTGCGTGTTCTCGCGCATCTGGGAGACCAGGCCCCGGATCGCAAACGCGCTCATGATCAGCGTGATCAGATTCATCGGGATCAGGATCACAATGATCAGCATCATCAGCCGTACGGAATATAGTTTCTGTGTCGCCTTTTCGTTCATGTATCTTCCTCTGTATACGGGGTGCATACATATTCATTTTTACGCTATCAGCGGCATTTTCATTTGTCAACTGTCCGCCCGGAGATGCTCATTATCGGTTCATTTCAAGTCATATTTGTTTTATTTTCCCCGTTTTTTCCATGGTAAAATAAATATGGAATAACATCATTCTGATCGGGATACCGTCACAGTCCCGGCTCATCTATGGAGGAACGATTATGAACGATCTTGTGTTCAGAACTGAGAAACTCACCGGCCGAATCACGAGGATTCATGCTTTCTGCGGAGAGATAATGTACCTGGTCGAGGGGGCTGATCGCGCCGCGCTGATCGATACCGGCAGCGGCATCGGTGATCTGAAAAAATGTGTCGATCATCTCACCGACAAACCCTGTATCGTACTGCTGACCCACGGACATGTGGATCACGCCATGGGCGCCGCGCAGTTTGATCCGGTATACATGAACTTCCGT
>JAFTFP010000071.1 GCA_017449485.1 Lachnospiraceae bacterium | reverse complement strand
CAGCGGATAGTGGGTGCAGCCCAGAATCAGCGTGTCGATGTCCTCGTCCATCAGCTCAGCAAGATAACGTCTTGCGATTTCGTCCGTCACCGGGTCCTCCCAAAGGCCCTCCTCCACCAGCGGAACAAACAGCGGACAGGCTCTGGAGAGCACCTGCGCCATCGGCGCGATGCTGTGCACATATTCCGGGTAGGTTCCGCTCTCCACGGTGGCCTCCGTGCCGATCACACCGATCCGTCCATTCTTCGTGGCTTCCACGGCGGTTTTGGCGCCGGGGCGGATCACACCGATAATCGGAACCGGACAGTCCTTCTCAATTTCCGGCAGCGCGTAGGCACTGGCCGTGTTGCAGGCCACCGCGATGGCCTTCACGTTCTGCTCCAGCAGAAACCGGACAATCTGCTGGGAATACTTCAGTACGGTCTCTCTGGATTTGCTTCCGTAGGGAACACGCGCCGTGTCCCCGAAATAGATGATCTTTTCGTTGGGCATCTGGCGCATGATTTCCCGCGCCACAGTGAGCCCGCCGATTCCGGAGTCAAAGACACCGATCGGCAGTGCCCGCTCCTCTTCCCTGGTCATTTCCTTATTTTCCTTTCTTGCTTTCTTCTAATCCGAGCGCTGAGCGGATGCGCATCTCCTGACGGTTGATGTGCACCTCACAGGCGGCGGCTGCCGCCTCCTCATCGCCATGACAGACGGCGTCAAAAATCTGCCTGTGCTCCTTCAGCAGTTCCTGGTAATCGTTGTCATCCTTGATATATTCGAATCGGTACCGGTAGGTCTGATCCGCGAGGGAGTTCATGACCTGCATCAGCTTCCTGTTTCCGGCAATTTCCGTAATGCAGTCATGGAAGCAGACATCTGCGCGCAGAATGGCGGCTTTATCTCTCGCGGCGACCGCGTCCTCAAAGCATTTCTGCTTCTCCCACAGCTTCTGGCGCTGCTGTGTTGTCACCCGCCGGCTTGCCAGCCGCGCACTCAGCGCATCCAGACTTCGGCGCACCTCCAGGACATCCCGCAGTTCCTCCTCCGTGATCGGTGCCACACGGGCTCCGCTGCGCGGAATGATCTGCACCAGGCCTTCCAGTTCGAGCTTCCGGAGGGCTTCCCGGATCGGCGTGCGGCTGGTGCCCAGCATATTGCCGAGCTTCACCTCCGTCAGCCGTTCATTCGGTGCAATCTCTCCGGTCAGAATCGCCTTCCTGAGGCCGTTGTACACGGACTCCCGCAGGGGAACCTCCGGATCTTCATAGATTTTTTTTCTTAGTCGCGCTGTTTCATTCGACTCGTCCATTTCTTCCTCTGTATGCCTCCCCCTATGATGTCAGACAAACTCTGCCGCATAACTCTGATACTTGCTGAAACGTTCGTGGGCCCGCAGCCTTAGCAGTGCCTCGTCTCTTAACTCAGTGTCGTCAAAAAGTGCGAAAACGGTAGGCCCGCTGCCGGTCATCCGCGCGTTCAGCGCGCCGGCTTCCATCAGGAGCTGCTCCAGCTCTGTGATCACCGGATACTCCGGCGCCGTGACCTCCTCCAGTACATTCGCGCACCGCAGTGCCATCTT
>JAFTFP010000070.1 GCA_017449485.1 Lachnospiraceae bacterium | reverse complement strand
TGTAAGACTTTCTATCTCGTCACAAATGAAGATTCAAAGCTCATCCGGTTGAAAGCACGCTGGCCGGTATTGGGTAAATACGTCTGGATTGAGTTGCTGTCGCAAATCTATGGGCATGAGGGCTACTACATGAAGTGGGATCCCGAAACGGCCGAGATCTTCGCCGGCTCGATTTCAGTGAAACTGGAAAAAGTGAGAAAAATTCTGTCGGACTGTTTAGACCTGGAATTGTTTGACAAGCGTCAATTCGAAACCAATGCAGTGCTAACTTCGGCAGCCATACAGCGGCAATACTGTGAGTATTACGGTCGTGCGAAGCAGATCGAACTCAAAGGTTGTTTTCTCTGTGACGGTTTCAACAGAAATGTATACAAAAATCTGAAAATTGTGACAGATTCAGCGGAAACTGTTACGGATTCCGCACAAATAGAATGTAATCAAATGAAATGTAATCAAATTATTGATGATGTATCAGGCGCGCAGGTGGATTGGCCTTCCTTCAGAGGAAAGCTTGATCTCGAATACAGGCGCATGCAGGAAGTATATGGAATCATCGAAGACACTGGACAGCCGAACTATCCCGTCCTGGCGCTCAGGAAGCTTCACCAGCTTGTGAGCAGCTTCAGAGGTGAAGAGGCAGAAATACTGAACGGCTGCACTGATGATCAGGCTATGGAGATCTATGCCGCCTCGTTTTCGCTTTATGGCCCGGAGAAAGATCCGGATCACAGGAAAGCCGAGAACAGAGAAGGCTATCTTCGCATTATGATCAAAAACATTTTGAAAGGAAGGCGGAACGATGGCTGAAATGCCGATTGAATGGATTCACCCGCATCCGAAGAATCCGCGGGAACAGCTCACCGACATCGATGAGCTTGTCCAGAGCGTCAAGGCTCATGGAATTATGCAGAATCTGACTGTAGTGCCGGATGGTAATGAGGAGCCCGGAATGAAGCCGAGTTTCACGGTCATCATTGGCCACAGAAGACTTGAAGCGGCAAAACGTGCCGGCCTGGAGACAGTGCCGGTCACGATAGCCAAGAATCTCACAGATCAGGACATCCAGCAGATCATGCTCGTTGAAAACATGCAGCGGAAGGATCTGACTCCGCTTGAAGAAGCAAAGGGTATTCAAATGTGCCTCGATCTGGGAATTCCGGAAGCGACTCTCGCCGAGAAGACCGGTTTTTCGAAAGCGACGATCAAGTCCCGGCGGACGCTGCTGAAATTCAGTGAGGAAAATGTCCGGACCGCATTCATCGGCGGCGCAAGCATTCAGGACTTCATTGACCTGGATAAAATTGAGGATCCGAAACTCAGAAACGATCTTCTGATGAACTCGATCGGAACCGGCACATTCAGAAGAGATCTCGAAATCGCAAAAAGGCATGATGACAGCAGGAAATGGATGAACAAAGTGGTTCTTCCGTTTCTGAAACAGCATAACGCGATCGAGCTGGGCACTCCCAGAAGCAAAGAGTGGGAGTATAACTCATATTTTTATAACGGCAGGGAAGATCTTGAACCGGTATATCCGAAGGATCTTGATCCGGATGACCAGGTCGGTTATAGCATCAACAGCTGTGGTATTGAGATTTATGTCAGATATGCGCATCCGAAACCTAAACCGGAGACCGAGGCTGATAAGCGGCAGAAGTGCAAACAGCTGCTTTCCGATGAGTTCACCAGAGCGAGGATCCGCCGCACGGACTTCATTAAGGACCTGAAGTGGATGCCGGTGAATCAGCATGAAACACGGAAAGAGCTTCTCACAGAGATGGTCGCATTCATGGCCGGATGGCACAGCGGTCTGGATATGCAGCTGTTCAGAAACATCTTCGACCCGAAGAAAAAGTCATGGAAGGCTGAAGAGGCAGCTGAACAGATCGCCGCTCTGTATGATCAGAACCCGGTAAAAGCACTCATCACAGTCGCCTACATGATCCGTGAAGATGAAGCAGGCGAGACATACGACTGGGAAGGCCGGTTCAATGGGAACAGTGACAAGGTTATCGGAAACAAAAAGATCTATGAGTTCCTTGAACAGTTCGGCTTTGTTATGACAGCAGAAGAGCGCCAGCTGATTGAAGGCACTCACCCGCTCTATGTCAAACAGGCTGAATGAGAACACAGCCAGGGCAATACAGGAAGCAATGATAACCCGGAAGGTGAAAATCCTCGTCGGCATGTATGATGCGATCGACGGGTTCACAGCCTTCCGGATCGAGTTCAAAAAGAATCAGATCCTGCAGATCGACGAATATCAGGAGGATCATGATGGAATCAGAGAAAAAAGATACACCGTACACGGGCATCGGGGTTAACCCTGCGCATCGCCTTGTCCAAGATTTTTTTCAGGAAATCGACTGCGGGAATATCGGCGCCGCGGCGTTTGTAAGGGAAGCATTTGCCCAGGAACCTGAGTTTTGGAAAAAAGCGACAGTCGGATTCAGAAGAATGCAGCAGTTCAATATCGTCGGAGAGAAGCTTTATTTGCTTTGGAATGACTGCTGCGGCCGCAATACATCCAAGGCTGTGAATGTCATGCTCGTCAAGAGCATTGAAGATATTTTTGCGCATCTCGATTATGAGCATGGGCGTGGGATTCCGTTTGAAGATGACGATTATGAATGAAACGATCAGAATCATATTCAAGGTTCTGATGACGCTGTCTTTTGCCGCCGGCACGCTCACTGTGATCTCAGCGATTCTGATGAACAGGCTTCCGGATCAGCCGGATCGCGAAGAACTTAATGACAACATTTGGGATCGGGCCTTCGACATATTTCTTGTGACAGCTGCCATCAGCATGATTGCCGGCATGGCGACGATTGCGATCACGGCGATCTATCTGGTACTGACATTATGACAGAGGTGAAAATGGACAAACTGGAATTTCAGAAAAATCGCGCGGCTCTCAAGGGCATGATCACGATGCTGATGAATCAGATGAATAACATGTATGACCAGCTGGATGCGGCTGATCATCGTATCCAGAATGCGGAACTTGGCGGATTCAATGAAGGATATGCTGAAGGGTACGAGAAAGGCTATAAGGCAGGAATTGCCGATGCAATTTCGAAGATTCAGGAAATGGCGGATGGAGAAGAAGATGAAGAGCTATCAGAAACAGGTTCGCGAGCATTTGCAAGAATTTGCTGAGTTGAATCTTACAGATTCGCAGGTGGCTGCGGGATTGATGACAGAACTCATTAGGGTACTGACGGTTATTGCTGATGAGCTTCATGAATTTGACCGGAAACAGAAAGTTATATATTTCTGCGACGGCAAGAAATGTGAGCAGTGTTCGCCGGAATGCCGTTACACAACAGATCTGCAGCACGCGGCAAATTTCGATCTTCAAGACGGGGTGTTCGTTGAAGGAAGGACAAAATGGCGAGACAGTACAAGAGGGACTTGATCAAGCAAGGGCCCGAAGCAAAAAAGAGAGAAATCAAAAGGCTTGGCCAGAATATCACCAAGCCGTTAACAAAAGCGGATTATGCCGCCATGAGCACGCAGGCGCTGATTAACAGAGACAAGTGCCGCCCTGGATCCGAAGGGTATTACCGCGCATACAGAGACTACATGCTTCTGCTGATCGGTGTGAACGTTGGCTGCCGGATCGAAGTGGAATGCGAAATGAGAGCATGCGACTTCAAGGGCGGCCGCGTGACCATAACCGAATTCAAAACCAAAAAGCGGCATCAGTTCGAGATGGACAAAGAGGTATTCAATGAGGTCCAGAAGTATACCAACGCCTTCGGAATTACTGATCACGAATTCCTTTTTAAAACACGCAGGGACAGATATGACGCGATCACGAGAGTCACTGCCTGGCGCCGGATCAAAGCGCTCGCGAATCAGGTCGGTATCAAATACACGGTTGGTGCTCACTCATTGAGAAAGTCATACGGCCGGTGGCTGTACGACGAAACTCACGATATTCATCTCGTTCAACAATTTTACATGCACGGGTCAGCCGAAACTACAGAGAGATACATCTGTCTTGAGAAAGGCGACATCGATGCAAAAAGAGGAAAGGTAAGAAATCTGCCTGTAAAGGCATAGGAGAACACTATGGAAAAAGAAACAAACACTATGAAAAAAGAAACAAAATATATCATCACCGGCATCGTAGCTGCACTGGCAGTCGTGTTGCTGATCTTCAGTACAGTAATCGTCAAAGCTGGGCATACGGGCGTAGTGATCACAATGGGAAAGGTTCAGGAAAATGTGCTGCATGAAGGCTTTCACTTCAAAAGGCCTCTTATCGACCGTGTTGTGCAGATCGACAACAGAATCGTTAAGCTCGAAGTGGACACGGAAGCATTCTCGAAAGATCTGCAGACAGTCGAGGCAAAGCTCGCAGTGAATTATAGAGTTGATTCCTCAAAGTCACAGGATCTTTATAAAAATGTCGGCAAGAAATACGAAGACACTCTGATCACGCCGGCAATGAATGAAGTCCTGAAGATTATCTGCTCCGGATATACAGCCGAAGAGACCATTGCGAGCAGATCACAGATCTCGACATCGTTAACCAGCGGGCTCAATGATAAGCTCACGGCTCATGGCATTACGGTGACTGACGTGAATATCATTGATTTCGATTTCTCAGATGCGTTCATCAATGCTATTGAAGACAAGCAGGTGGCTCAGCAGAAACTCCTGAAGGCAGAGACAGACAAACAGACAGCTATCACGAATGCAGAAGCAGAAGCCGAAACGCTGAAAATCAAGGCGAATGCGGAAGCTGAAGCGAACAGGATCCTGTCTGAGTCATTAACCGATAAGATCATCCGGTACACGATGCTAGAGAAATGGGATGGTGTGCTGCCGAAGTATTCCGGGAGTGGAACGCCGATCATCGATCTCGCTGAATAATCGAGGTGCACAATGGACGAGTTGATCAGCAAAAAGCAGGCACTCGATGTGGTGCTCGAAAACGCTCTGCATGTAGATGAAATGTATGACGCCATCCGGAACATTCCTCCGGCGCTGAACTATTGCCCAGCTGCAGCTGAGGAAGCGCTGGAGAAACAAGTTCCAAAATATCCTGTTGTCTGGGGCGATGGCTTCAGCGATGGATCGCCCGTCTATGACATGTGGGACTGCCCTGGATGTGGATCCACATTCGAGATTGAAGGCGAACAGCATGAATACTGCCCTCATTGCGGACAGCGGATCAACTGGAAAGGAATCAAAGAAGAATGAGCAAAAAAGAGGTCTATATCTGTGACATTTGCGGAAAACACGCAGGCAGTGATTACGGATGGCGAAGAGTTAAACGGTTCTTGTTCCATCACGAAATCACCGGCGGCAAAGATGTCTGCAGGGAATGCCTTGAACAACTCAGGGCAATGAGAGAAGCGAATATGATGGCGGATAGGAAAGAAGAATGACGACTGATTTATTAACGGGCTTATGCATCGGTCTGATGATCGGCATGATTGCCGTGTTCCTGACAAATGATTCCTGGTATCGGGATTGTGCAAAACTGAATGAGAACTGGGCAAAGCTGTGCATGGGGATGAATGAAGCGTGGTATGAGAGGTGTAAGAGCCTCAGAGATGGTGAGAATGAAACATGCGAAAAAACAGTTTCATCCGGAGAACAAAATATCGAAAATATCACGGAACTATCGGAGAAAAACGGCGATGCGGGGATGTAACAAAAAAACAATTCTGTTAAATACTCAGAAAGGCGGTGATGAGGCATGCTGATAACAACACAGGACCGCAGATCTGTGGTCACCTATATCGAACCGGAGGCGAGCGCTTTGACGGTTAAGCACAATAAGGAGAACAATAAGTATGACCTGATGCTGGTGACCAGCAGAACAACGGTCTTTCTGCTCGGGACGTTCGCGGCTGTCAAAGTGGCGATCGATGTGATGAACGACATCATCGGCGACTATCTGGGCGATGTCGACGAGTACAGAATCCCAGCAGATCCGGGAGAACTGCCATGCTGATCGTCGACCAGATGCGTGAAGCTGCTTATGATGCCCGGTTGTTCAGCGAATTCAAAATCGATCTCAACGATAAATATGAGTACGCCATCTTTGCGGTCCGCGCCGACGGGAAGGCTTCCAGTGCGGAGCTTGGATCGTATGACTCCTTAGAGAAAGCGAGCGAAGCGCTCACATCTCTGGCACTCGCCTGGGAGAATACGAAGCGCTATTTCATGACATGAGATTATGGTGAAGATTATTCTGCTGCTGATCGCGATCGGCAATGTCGTCATCATGTACAGCTGTCTGATCATTGCCGGCAGGTGGGATGATGCTGCTGAGAAAGAGGAACGACATGACAATCGATAATGAGAAAATCGCATATGTTGAAGGGATCCTGAATAATCTCAGATATTACCGTCGGCAGAGAGACTATGCTGATCGGCAGATCCGGAAGTACCAGGCGCAGCTCGAGCAGGAAAAGATCACCGGCGGAGTTCATTCGCCGCCGATCATGTCCAGCGATGAAGCGAAATACCAGAAGGGTACAAAAATATACAAAAATAAGGTTGAGTACCTGCTTGGCGAGATAGCCGTCAACGAAGCACAGCGGGATTACTTCCAGAAGACTCTCGACAGGTATGACGCATTCATGAACAGACTGGATCCTGCTGAAAAAGATCTGATCTTCAGCAAATACGAGAGGCAGATGTCCTACGAGGAGATTGCCACAGAATTGTTCCGGGCAAGGGAAAGCATCCGCAGGGAGATCAGAAATATCCTCATGAAATGGTAAATAAAAAAATTTTGGGCGGTCGCCCAAAAAAAACCGTGTTATTATCGGTTTGTGGAAAAGTCGGTGTTGAGGTCAGCGCCGGCTTTTCTCATGACTTTTTCCCTCCTTCCGTTTAACTGGGTAAGTGACTATATGGCAAAGACTTCGAGGAAATGGTTCTACAATTCATCCGCGTGGAAACACGCAAGGATGGCGGCTCTTCGCCGCGACATGTTTACATGTGCCATCTGCGGCGCGAGAGCATCGGAAGTGCATCATCTGGTTGAGCTGGATGATGTGAATGTGCACGATCCGAATATCTCCCTTAACCTGAACAATCTTCAGAGTCTTTGCCACGATTGTCACTCGGCCATAACAATGCAGGAGCATGGGATCAAGAATATGGATTGTGATATCGAATATTTTTTTGACGCGGACGGGCAGCTCCAGCGCCGGACCCCTCCCGGGGTGAGCACAGGGGTACCCGGTCCCCTAGAC
>JAFTFP010000069.1 GCA_017449485.1 Lachnospiraceae bacterium | reverse complement strand
GCCGTTGCACACCGGGCAGGCCTTGCAATAAGGGCCGCTGCAGGAGCGGGCTGCTTCCAGAACTTCCTGATAATTCAAATCTCTACCTCCTTCACCCACGAAAAGAATAGAACACAATCGGTTCAGAATCATCTTAAGAAATCCGGAAAAGGAATGCAAGCAAATAGCGAAATTCTCATGCGTGTACATACAAATGTACACGGTCCTGGGGTAAAATAATGCAAGGAGGCAAAATCCGGCGGGCGGCCGGATTTTGATGAAGGCGTATGGGTCTTGCATTTTGCTTCGGCGCGTCTGGCGCCGGGAAAAGTACATATCTGCAGAAGCTGGCGGTGTCGAAGAAGAATGAGAATATTCTTTTTGTGGTGCCGGATCAGTACACGATGCAGACACAGAAGGAACTGGTGCTGGCGAGTCCGGACCGGGGAATCATGAACATCGATGTGCTGTCCTTCGGGCGGCTGGCACACCGCGTGTTTGAGGAGACCGGCGCGGATCCGCGGGCGGTGTTGGATGATATCGGCAAGAGCCTGCTTCTTCGGCGGATCGCTGAAAAGAAGAAGGATGAACTGAAGGTGCTGTCCGGCAGCATCGGCCGGCTGGGCATGATTTTGGAGATCAAGTCGATGATCTCGGAGTTCATGCAGTATGACGTCTCGCCGGAGAGCGTCGCTGTGCTCGAGCGGTTCGCCGGTGAACACGGGCAGGGGGCGCTGACGGCGCGCCTGGCAGATCTGCACCTTTTATATGAGAGCTTTCTGGAAGAAAAGAAAGCGAGATTTATCACAACGGAGGAGACGATGGATCTGCTCGCAGAGGCCATCCCTTCGTCGGAGCTGATCGCGAAAAGCGTCATCATTCTGGACGGGTTTACCGGCTTCACGCCTGTACAGAACCGGGTGCTGGGGGAGCTGATGCGGTATGCCCGGGAGGTGATTGTCAGCCTGACGATCTCGGAGGACGGCGGTCTTACGCCGCAGGAGGCGGAGCAGGGCAGGACAGCCGGACCGGAGCAGGCATTGTTTTATCTTACACGCAAGACGGTAAAGGATCTGACGGCGCTGGCGAAGGAGGTCGGCACAGTGCGGCGCCCGGATATGTTCGTCACGATGCCGGAGGGAGTGCGCAGACGCCCCGCGCTCGAGCATCTTGAACAGCAGCTGTTCCGGCATCCCATGCAGCCTTACAGGGGGACGGATCAGGAAGAGCCGGCGGTTGAGCTCAGTGAAGCCTCCACAATTGAAGAAGAGGTGCGGCAGGTGTTCCGCACGATCCGGCGCATGTCGCGCCGGGACGGCTATGCGTACCGGGACTTTGCAGTGGTGACCGGCAATCCGGAAGCCTATAACGATGAGATTGAGAAGCAGGCGATGCGCTTCGATGTGCCGGTCTATGTGGATCGGACGCGGGGTGTTCTGCAGAACCCGCTGACCGAATCCATCCGCAGCGCACTGGCCATCGTACAGGATGGCTACAGCTATGAGAGCGTATTTCATTATCTGCGCAGCGGCCTGTCAGATTTAAAACAGGAGGCAATAGACCGCCTGGAAAACTACTGTCTGACAAACGGTGTCCGCGGACGTAGAAAGTGGGCGCTGCCCATCGGCGAATCCGATGAGCTGGAGGAGGCAAGAAAGCGGTTTCTTGCCGAAATCGCGCCGCTGGAAAAGGACGAGCGGCCCGGCACCGCCGCCGTGCGGACGGAGCGGCTCTACGCATTTCTTACAGAAGTCCGGGCACAGGAGAAGCTGGAGGCCTATGCGAAGCGATTTGCGGAAGAGGGAGATCTGGTGCGGGAGAAGGAATACAGCCAGATCTACCGGGAAATCCTGCTGCTGATGGACCAGATTCATGATCTGATCGGAGATGAGAAGCTCTCCGCGGATGATTTTGCAAGACTGCTGGATACAGGCTTTCAGGAAATCCGGCTGGGCACGCTTCCCCAGCAGGTGGACCGGGTGATTGCCGGTGATATCGAGCGGACGAGGCTTGCAGGGGTGCGTGTCCTCTTTATGGTGGGCGTCAACGACGGCGCGATACCGCGGGGAACATCGCGGGGCGGCCTGCTGTCGGATCCGGATCGTGAGCTGCTGAAGGAAAGCGGCGTGGAGCTCTCCGGCACGCCCCGGGAGCAGATGTTCATCCAGCGCTTTTATCTGTATCTGAACATGACCAAGGCGCGGGACCGGCTGATCGTTTCCTATGCCAGAATGGCAGAGGATGGATCCGCCCTGCGTCCCTCCTATCTGATTCCGCTGCTGCAGCGGCTGTACCCGGACGCAGCGATCCGGCATCCGGAGCTGGATGAGGCCCAGGACCGGATCAGTGCCGCCGCGGATGCGTATGCATACCTGGCCGGCGCGCTGCGGGAGTATGCGGACGGAACGATCAGGGATCCGGAAACCTTCCTGTCTGTCTATGGCTATGCGGCGCAGCAGGAAGCCGTCCGCCCGGGAATCCTGCCGGAAACGGGTTCCGTGCGCTTCCTCAAGGAGACGGCATTCCTGCGCTATCAGCCGGAGAAGCTCACACATCAGGCATCCCTCGGCTTGTACGGGAAGAATATGATCAGCACGGTCAGCCGTCTGGAAACCGGCGCGCAGTGCATGATGCGCCACTTCCTTCAGTACGGTCTGCATCTGATGCCCCGGGACGAGTTCATCATCACGCCGATGGATTCCGGAACCGTTCTGCATGACGCCATCGAGCGCTTCTCCAGAACGCTGATGGACCGCGGCATCTCCTGGCAGGATCTGACGCCGGAACAGGAAGAGGAACTGGTGGAGCTGAGCCTGGAGCAGGCGTCCCGCAGTTATCACAGCCTGCTGCTGTATGACAGTGAGCGGAGCACTTACAATCTGCAGCGCATGAAGCGGGTTCTGCGGCGCACCGTGGATACTCTGCAGTATCAGCTGCAGCAGGGCGATTTTGACCCGTACGGCTATGAGCTTCCTTTCGGAGAGGATCCGCAGATTCATTTTCAGCTGGCGACCGGACAGGAGCTGCGGCTCGTGGGCCGGATCGACAGGATGGATCTGTGTATGCAGGATGAGCGCGTTCTGGTCAAAATCCTGGACTACAAGTCCGGGGCCAGAGACTTAAAGCAGGATAAGATTCTGCGGGGCCTGCAGCTTCAGCTGATGGCCTATATGGATGCCGCACTGAAAATGATGAAGAAGAAATATCCTGACAGACGGATTGAGCCGGCTGCGCTCCTGTACTACCGCTTCCAGGATCCCGTGCTTCAGACAGACGCAGAGAAGGCGGCCGGGATGCTGGAAGAAGCGGCAGAAGGTCCTGCATGGACCGCGCAGGAAGCCCTTCGGAAGCAGCTGCGTCCCACCGGCCTGGTAAACAGCGATGAGACCATTCTGCATCTGATGGACCGGAATCTGTCCTCGACATCGGATGTCATTCCGGTGAGGCTCCTGGCCGGGGGAAAGGGTGTATCAAAGACAGCCTTTGCCCTTTCTACGGAAGAATATGAAGCTTTTTCCGGGGCGGTGCAGGAGGTGATCTGCAGGCTCGCCGAGACCATCGCCGCGGGTTCCACCGAGGCGTCGCCGGCCGTGCTGGACAACAGACGGACGGCCTGTACCTATTGCCCCTACCGGGAGGCCTGCGGGTTTGACAGAAAGCTGCCGGGGTATGCCTACCGGACGGAATAAGGCGGGCTGACAGGGCGGCAAGATCAGATTATTTAGACGAAAAGGACAGGCAGATGGCTTTTCAGTTTACAGAAAAACAGACGAAGGTATTGAATGCGCGGGGACACAATGTCCTGGTCAGCGCGGCGGCCGGCAGCGGCAAGACGGCGGTTCTGGTGGAGCGGATCATCCGGATGATCACCGAGGGGCCGGAGCCGATGGATATTGACCGCATTCTGGTCGTGACCTTCACGCGGGCGGCGGCATCGCAGATGCGCGAGCGGATTGCGCAGGCGATTTCCGAGCGGCTTTCACAGGACCCCGGCAATGTGCACCTGCAGCGGCAGGAGACACTGCTGGCGTGTGCGCAGATCACAACGATCGACAGCTTCTGCATGTGGCTGATCCGGAATCATTTTTCGGAGATTGATCTGGATCCGGGCTTCCGGCAGATGGATGAGGCAGAGGCGAAGCTGGTTCAGCAGGATGTGCTGCAGAAGTTCCTGGAGCAGAAGTATGAGCAGATGGAGGATTCCTTCCGGTGCTGCATCGACTATTTCTGTAACGAGATGGGAGACCGCGAGCTCGAGAGAATGATTCTGACGCTGTATCAGGCGGCGGTGGCCCATCCGGATCCGCTTTCGTGGCTTGCGGAAAGGCGCAGGGACTACGAGGCGGTATCGCCGGAGGAACTGCTGCAGACGCCGTGGATGCAGGCGATGCTGCGCGACACGGAAGATAAGCTGCGGAGCATCCGGAGAATGTATGACCGGATGATCCGGGAGTGCACGCTTCCCGGCGGCCCCGCGCCGTATCACGACTTCCTGATCCGGGAGCGGGAGGACATTTTCGGAGCCGCAGTCCCGGGCAGCGCCGGCGGCACTGGAAAGGCGGATGAGACGGATCCGGCAGGCCAGATTTTGCCCGATTATGACATGCTGCGCAGAATGGTCAGCACCAGCTTTTCGAGAATTCCGTCCATTAAGAAGAATGACACCTCCGTGAATCCGGATCAGAAGACCCGGGTCCAGAATCTGCGGGATCAGGCCAAGAAGAACATCCAGAAGCTGCAGAAGGGGCCGCTGGCACTGAGCCTTGAAGAGATCCGGCGACAGCACCAGGTGATGGAAAAGCCGGTCGCTGCGCTGGCGGATCTGACGGCGGAATACCTTGCCGCCTATCAGGAGGAAAAGAAGAGAAAGAACGTGATCGACTTTGTCGATCTGGAGAGCTATGCGCTGCAGATTCTGCTGGAAAAGCAGGCGGACGGCACCTGGTCGGACCGGCGCGCGGCGCTGTCCTGTCAGGCCTATTTCCGGGAGGTCATGATCGATGAGTATCAGGACAGCAACGAGATCCAGGAGCTGCTTCTGTGCGCGGTTTCCGGGGAGGAGACAGGGCATTACCGGCGCTTTATGGTGGGCGATGTCAAGCAGAGCATCTACCGCTTCCGGCTGGCGCGGCCGGAGATCTTCCTCGACAAGTTCGGAACCTACCCGGTGCTGGAGAAGGAGCAGGATTCGGCAGCCGCCGGGAAGGAGCGGATCGACCTGGATCAGAATTTCAGAAGCCGCACCGAGGTGCTGGACAGCGTAAATGACGTCTTTATGAGAATCATGCGCAGCGAGATCGGCGGTGTGGAATATGACGACACGGTGAGCCTTAAAAAAGGCGCGGAATATCCGGACACGGAAGCCGATTACACCACCGAGCTGCTGCTGGTCAGCGACGCGCAGATGGACCGGGAGACGCCGGAGGACGACGGGACAGGAGCCGGGAGTGCGCCGGCCGGCGAGCTGGATGAAAATGGCGGCAGCCCGGACACCCCGGTCGCTGCAGACGGCGACTATCAGGAGATCGCAGAGCTGGGCAGCAGGCGCAAGGAGGCCCTCGCGGCTGCGGGCAGAATCCGGGAGCTGGTGGGGCATTTCCCGGTGAAAGATGAGAAAACCGGAGAAGTGCGGCCGGCCCGGTACAGCGACATCGTCATCCTGCTGCGCTCCGCGGCGGGCTGGAACGAGGAATTCCGGGAGGTGCTGGAAAAGGAAGGCATTCCGGTCTATGTCACCTCCAGAACGGGTTATTTTGCCGCAGAGGAAATCCGCCAGGTGCTGCAGCTCCTGCAGGTGCTGAACAACCCCTGCCAGGACATTACGCTGTACGGCGTCATGCGCGGGTATTTCGGCCGCTTTACGCAGAATGAGATCGCTGACATCCGGATTTTCGCGAAACGAACGGGCGAAAAGGACGGCCTGCTCTATGACGCCGTGGCGGGACTTGCTGAAAAGCAGGCGGATGCCTCGCTGCCGGCTTCTCAGGCGGCCCTCGCCGGCAAGTGCGCGCAGTTCCTGGACAAAATCCTGAGATGGCGCAGCAAGGTCAGCATTCTGACCATCCGGGAGCTGCTGACATGGCTGATGAAGGAGACGGGCTACGAGGCCTACGTATCGGCGCTGCCGGCCGGCGGCCAGCGAAGCGCCAACCTCCGGATGCTCATGGTTCAGGCGGCGAATTTTGAACAGACCTCTTACACGGGACTGTTCCGCTTCCTTCGCTATATTGGACAGATGACGGAGGCGGGTGTGGACTACGGCGAAGCCAACATGCTGGATGAGAACTCGGATGTGGTCCGGATCATGACGATTCATAAGAGCAAGGGCCTGGAGTTTCCGATCTGCCTGGTCTGCGGCCTGGCGAAGAAGTATTCCATCGGGACGGACACCTCCGGCAGCCTGATCTGCGACACAGATCTGGGCCTGGGCGTGGACTACTACGATGAGCGGATCCGCTGCAAGGTAAAGACCCTGCGCGGCAATGCGGTCGCGGGCAAAATCCGGCGCGACGCGCTGGGCGAGGAGCTTCGGGTGCTGTACGTTGCCATGACGCGCGCGAAGGAGAAACTGATCCTGACGGGTTATGTGAAGGATGAGGCGACTTACCGGGCGGCCCTCGAAGCAAAGCTCTCCGGGGCCGAGCTGAACGCGGAAGATCCGCATCTGCCGGCGGCGCTGATTGACAGCACAAACTGTTATCTGGATCTGGTCATGCTGGCGGCAGCTTCTGCGGGCGGATTCAGCTCCCTCAGGGAGAGGAGCATACAGACTTCCGATCTGGTGCTCTCCGAGCTGGAGGAGCAGCTCACGCTGCAGGAAAGGAAGGCGCGGCTCACCGGGCTGGAATCTGCCGGTATACAGGATCTGCCAAGGCCGGAGACGGCAAGGCAGCTGGATCTGCTGTTTTCCTATCGATATCCCCACGAGAATCTGGCGGGACTTTATACGAAAACCACCGTCACGGAGCTGAAAAAAGCTTCCATGGAGGCGGTCTACGCGGAGCAGGACGGTGCTCTGCAGGGCATGCGGGAGCCGGATATTCCGCCGCTCCTTCCCCGCTTTATTCTGGAAAAGGAGGCGGAGGAAGACGGAAAGAAAGAGAGCAGTCTGGCCCTGTCCGGGGCGGAGCGCGGAACGGCGGTGCACCGGATCTTCGAACTGCTGGATTACGAGAGACTGGCCGGCCGGCCGGAAGAAGAAAAGGCAGGAGAGACGCTGACAGGGAATATTGCAGATGCGGAAAGCTATGAGCGCTGGCTGAAGGAGCTTACAGACGCAGGAACCATCCCGGTCTCCTATGCGGAGGCGGCCGATGCGCGCCTGATGCTGCCGTTCCTGCAGAGCGAACTCGGAAGGCGGATGGCCGCCGCTGCCGCCCGCGGCACCTTAAAACGGGAGCAGCCTTTTGTTCTGGGACTGCCGGCGTCGGAACTCCAGAGCAGCTTTCCGGAGGAGGAGATCATCTTGATTCAGGGTATTATCGATGCCTTTTTCATTGAAGAGGGCGAGATTGTTTTGGTGGATTATAAGACAGACCGGGTGAAGGCGGAGACGGAGCTGGCAGAGCGGTACCGCGTGCAGCTGGACTATTATGAAAAGGCACTGACTAGAATGCTGAAGCTTCCGGTGAAGGAGAAGATCATCTGGTCGACACAGCTGCAGAAGGCCATCCGGCTGTAACCGACGGCTTGAAAAAACTGCATCACCGGGAAACAATGCGAAATAAAAAGACTCCGGAAATCCCGACAGAATTCCGGAGTCTTTTCAGAAGGTGCTTATTATTCAGAGTGAAGGCAGTGCTGACACTCAGATGAGAGAGGCGACACAGGCAGCAACTTCTTCCATCTTGGCAGTGGGCTCGAAGCGTGCCACAACATTGCCGCTGCGGTCAACAATGAACTTCGTGAAGTTCCACTTGATATCGGGGTTCTCCTTGTAGTTCTTGTCGATCTTCTTGAGCATAGCGCTCATTGCCAGGGCAGCAGGGCCCTTGCCGAAGCCTTCGAAGCCCTTCTGGCTCTTCAGGTAAACATAGAGCGGAAGTGCGTTCTCGCCGTTGACATCGGACTTCTTCATCTGTGGGAACTGAGTCTTGTACTTGAGCTGGCAGAACTCATGGATTTCCTCGTCGGTGCCGGGGGTCTGACCTGCGAACTGATTGCAGGGGACATCAACGATCTCAAAGCCCTGCTCATGATACTTTTCGTACATCTCTTCGATGTCCTTGTACTGAGGCGTGAAGCCGCAGCCGGTCGCAGTGTTGACCACCATGACGACCTTGCCCTCGAAATCTCTCATGGAATGCTCGTTTCCCTTGGGATCCATTACCGAATAATCATAAAAACTGCTCATCTTTTTTTCCTCCGTTCACTGTGGTGTATCTATAAGTTCCGTCTGCCGGTCCACTAAGTGGAGCAGACGCTGTTCATTAGCATGATCAAATTATATTTGATAAAATTTAAAAAGTCAACTCCTTTTTTAGCTGAACAGTCTATTGACAGAAAATACAGAAAAGTTTAATCTGTGGCATGAAAGTAAATAACGCGCTAGGGGAGCACCAGCTGAGAATTAAACCCTCACTACTTGAACCGGATAATACCGGCGTAAGG
>JAFTFP010000068.1 GCA_017449485.1 Lachnospiraceae bacterium | reverse complement strand
TTATACATGTAGACGCCGCCCGCGCCGGAGCCTGTCACAGCAGATTCTTCCATTGCTGCAGCCGGTGCTGCGTAATCAGCAGAGCTGCTCTTCGCACTTCCGCAGCCGGTCAGCAGTGCTGCACTCAGCAGCATGACAAGAAATGTCATTCTGTAAGAAGTCTGACGATGATCTGTTCTCTTTTTCATAGAAATCTCCTTCCTTGAAACATCTCCGGTTATGCCGGATTTATACCAGTTGTGAGACCTCGGAAAACATTTCTCTGGCGGCCTCAATCTTCTCCCTGGTGCCGATGACGCAGACACACTCATCTGAGAAAACTGCATCCAGGTAATCTGCCAGGCTTCTGATCACCTCAGGCGTTGCAGACAGCGTCTGCTTTCTTTCCCTGCGCAGCTGCTCCTCCGGCAGGTTTGTCAGGTATCCCGCAAGAGAATAGCGCCCATACTGAACCGGCGTCATGGGATGATCCAGCGCGCTGACCGCACCGATGATATACTTTGTCATTGTTCGCTCATCCGCCTCAAAGCTGCGGATGTACTCACCCGCCTCCCTGTAGGCATCGATCGTCGTCTCCAGATTCGGATCACGGTAACTGGTCAGGAATGCGCCGCCGTCTCTCGAGAAGCCGCTCATGCATCCGTAGGCGCCGCCCTTCATCCGAACCCGGCTCCAGAGGTAATCATAGCCCAGAATCACCTTCAGCACTCGCAGCGCACCGGTATACGCATAGCCGTGACTCAGGAAGTTGCCGGCTCTGCAGACGTATTGCACCTGTCCCGCCGTAATAAATCCTTCGTTCTTTTTCACCGGCACCGGACGGAACGGACGGCTGCTTTCTGCTGAGTCAGCCGTTCCATCTTTCTGCGCGGCAGCACTTAAATCCGCAAGGAACGCTCTGATCCGATCTGACATGCCTTCCAGATTCTGTTCCTCGGCAATGCTGTCGACCAGAACATCTGCTCTGCCTGTCAGCTTCTGCATGATCCGCTTCAGACTTCTGCCAAGCTCCTCTCCGCGCTCCTCGTAATGCGTGCACAGGTCATCCAATGTCCGGTACGCTTCGATTCCGCTGATCAGATCCAGGAATATCGAGGTCTCTGATAAATAAGACGAAGCCCGGGTCACAGTTGTGACATGTCCGGATGCAGAAAGATCTGAGCGCATGCCGGAGCGTTCCTCCTCCAGCACCTCCCGGATTCTTCTGCACGGTTTGAAGCGGGTACCGGTCAGAATCTCCCGGACCAGTTCCAGTGCCTTATCCAGTTCGCCATGCAGGGCCTTCATATGAACTTCAAACGTCAGCCGGTAAGAGGAAACATCCTGCGCGTCTGTATAAGCCGACGCACTGACACGGAGGCCGCCGGTATGAATATTGATTTCCTCATTCAGCTCCGTATAGCCGTACTGCTGCGTATCGATGACACTCAGCAGTGTCTTCAGAACACCCAGAAGCCGAACTTCCTCTTCACTCAGATCATCCGCTGAAAACAGAAAAGACACATAATCAATTCCGTTAGTAAACAGCGGGTGCGTGATCAGCTCTGCTTTTCGCCCCGCCACATTTCCCAGATCCTCAATCCGGTTGACGTAAGGTGTAATATCCGGATTCAGGTCGCTCCGCATAAGAAGGGGCAGCGTCATCAGATTTTCCTCGCTGTCCGGTGTTTCCTGCCAGCTGCGCAGAGCCTGCTCCTTCCCGCGGATCTGTGCGATTTCCTCCTCAGACATGCGGGAGAGCCTTTCGGCCAGCTCCTTTCTCAGCTCCTGTTCAGCCCGCTCAGTCATTCCCCGCTCCGGATCCATGGTCACCAGGGTCCGATGCGGATTATCCAGAAAGCAGGTGCGGATCAATTTCTCGAAATAGCCATCTTTTGCCTTCTTACGCAGCTTAGTGAAATACTCTCCAGCTTCCAGGCCGGTCCAGGGATCCTCCCCATACAGCCAGGTATCCAGCGCCGTCAGGCCATAAGCCAGCCCCTTCGGGAAGGAGCCGTAATCCGACTCACGGTAGCGGAACTCATGGTAGCTGATGGCAGAAAGCAGCGATTTCTCCGGGATTCCGTTCTCGGAAAGAGCCCGCAGCGTCTCCTCCACCGTATCGACAAAAGCCTGCCGGTCCTCCCGCCGGCAGCACTTGGCTACAATCGAGTAACACGGCTGCCGCAGGCCGCTCTCATAGATGCTGTAGACATCCTCGCCGATGCCCTTCTCGTGCAGTGCCTCCGTCAGCGGGGAACCCTCTGCATCTGAAAGCACATAATCCAGAATTTTGAGAGCTGTATTCTCCTCAGCCTCGTTCTCAAACGGCGGAAATGCGTAATTCAGGGCAAAATATGACTTTCCCTCCTCGTCTTCCTCTTCCAGAATCGGATAGCGGATCGAAGCTTCCCGGGGCGCATCAAACGGCGCCTGAACCGGGATGGAAGAATCCAGCTGGATCTTCTCAAAGTTAGACAGGTAGGAATCATTCAGAAACGCAAGCCGCTCATTCATATCCGCATTGCCATACAGATAGATATAGCTGTTTGTCGGATGATAATACCTGCGGTGAAAGTCCAGATAGTCTTCATAGGTAAGCTGCGGGATTACATCCGGGTCGCCGCCGGACTCCACGCTGTAAGGCGTGTCCGGAAGCAGCGACTCATAGATCCGCCGCATCAGCACATCGTCCGGAGAAGAAAAGGCGCCCTTCATCTCATTGTAGACAACGCCGTTGAGGGACAGCTCCTGCGCGCCGTCTTCCCCCTCTGAGAGTTCATAGTGCCATCCCTCCTGGCGGAAAATGCTCTCGTTTTTATAAATCAGCGGATAAAACACGGCATCCAGATAGACATGCATCAGATTTCTGAAATCCTGATCGTTCACAGATGCAACCGGATAAACCGTCTTATCCGGGTATGTCATCGCGTTCAGGAACGTATTCAGCGATCCTTTGGCCAGCTCGACAAAGGGATCCTTCACCGGAAAATGCTCCGATCCGCACAGCACCGTGTGCTCAATAATATGGGCGACACCCGTCGAATCCGTCGGCGGCGTGCGGAAACCGATATAGAACACCTTGTTTGTATCATCGTTCGGCAGCAGTGCAATCCTGGCCCCGGTTTTCTTATGGGTCAGGACATAGCTGTCCGAATGAATATCCGGCAGGTACCGGTGCTCCAGAATCTCATAATACGCCTGGTTCTTTTCCGAGAGTGAAAATGACATGATAGGTACTCGCTCCTTATAAGGCTGAATGTTTTGTCAAAATAATATCACAAAAAAACAGTCCGTGCGAATGATCGCTCACGGACTGTATTTCGTGGATTAGAGGGGAATCGAACCCCTGTCCAAAGACCCATTCAGTGTACTTCTACTATCATAGTCTGCTGTTTCGGTTACCCGTTTCCCTCGGAGTCAGGAGAACAGACTTCCCGACTCTCCGGTATCCTCTGTTACGCCCACAGTTGCGAGGCGGTCGCTGTGTCGTTTCCTGTAAAGTCGACGCCGTATCCGGCCGTCACAGGTACCAGCCGGGCGACGAGCAGCACTCAGGCTGCCAGTGCTAAAGTATTATTCTTAGCGTTTATATTTAAGTTTGCTGTTTGACGATCAGCGTCGGATAGCTTCTCCACCTGCAAGACCCCTGTCGAAACCTTTACTAACCCTTGCAATTGGAACAAACAGATTATAGCATCTGCGCCATATTTTGTCAGTGTCAAAATATGAAATGTCTGTGTTCAGGAATACCTGAGCGTCCTTTACTTCATCCGGACCTTGTAGTCCCGCTCACTCTCCCGGTTCAGCTCCTTCCGGCGCAGATCCTCCCGCTTGTCGTAGAGCTTCTTGCCGCGGGCAAGACCGATCTCAATCTTGCATCGCCCGCCCTTCAGATAAACCTGCAGCGGAATCAGGGTATAGCCCTTCACCTGAACAGCGCCGGCCAGCTTAGCAATTTCCGCCTTGTGGAGCAGGAGCTTACGCTTGCGCAGCGGCTCACGGTTGAAGATATTCCCCTTTTCATAAGGGCTGATATTCATGCCCTCAACAAACGCCTCACCGTGGTCCACAGAGACGTAGGCTTCCTTGATGCTGACCTTCCCCTGTCGGATCGATTTGATCTCGGTTCCGAACAGAACAATGCCGCACTCATATTTTTCTTCAATAAAATAGTCGTGATAAGCTTTCTTATTATTCGCGACCAGCAGTACGTTCTCTTTACCCATAAGTCCCTGTTCCTGAAAAAGAAAACCGCATGGATCCTGTGACCCGTGCGGTTATCTCATGCTTGTCATTACCGAAAGGATTTCAGATCACTTTCAGATTCAGCAGGATGGCGAGCAGGAAGAACACAACTGCAACAACAGTTGTAATCTTTACAAGGCGTCCCTCCATGGAACGGCCCTTGTTCTTGCCCCAGTAAGTCTCAGCAGCACCGGCAATGGCGCCCAGGCCCTGTGTCTTACCTTCCTGCAGCAGCACCAGCGCAGTCAGCGCGATGCTGTCAATAATCATCAGAATAACCAAGATCCAGCGAAGTACGCTCATGATCAGATCCCCGCTTTACTTATTAATCCATTTTGCTGACAGCAGATGCCAGACGGGAAATCTTTCTGGATGCGTTGTTTGCGTGAAGCACGCCCTTGGTACCCGCCTTGTCAATCGTAGAAGCAGCCGCCTTCAGAGCCTCCTGAGCCGCAGCCTTATCGCCTGCGTCAATCGCCGCGCGGACCTTCTTGACAGAAGTCTTTACGCCGGACTTCACAGCCTTGTTTGCCTCAGCCTTCTTCTGGCTGGTCAGAATTCTCTTCTTGGCAGATTTGATGTTTGCCATCTTACTTATTACCTCCGAAATCATTGACTGCCATCCTGTTCACCGAGAGTGGTTTGTGAGCAAAATGGTTCATTATCTGTTCATCAGATTCCCGCTCAGTTCCGGCAGCAGCCGCCTGCCGGCGAAGGAAATCATGCACCCGGAAACGGGAACCGGACACGGACGACCCGTTTTCAGGACATACAACCCATAATATAGAAGAATCCGCCTCTTCTGTCAACCCTGCGGAGCAGAAAAATCAATGACAGGATTCTTCGGTTCCGGGCACTTCTCAATCTTCTCCGCCCGGATGATGATGCCTTCCCCTTCATACGGGGCAAAATTTTCCTTTTCGATGACACCTGTGACCCGGACCCACTGCTTTTCAGCCGGCATTTCAAGGCCGTCCAGTCTGCAGCCATACCCCAGGAACTGCATGTCCTGGGCACAGCAGGTCATCGCCATTCTGCCCGGTACAAAATATCCCTTCGGGAAATCATTCGGTACCATGGCCATTCCGGTGTAGCTGATGCGCTTGCCAAGATAGCGGGCCGGATGCTCCATGGCATCCAGGTACCAGATGCCGTAATGAATTCCTTCCAGTACGATCGGATCGTCATTGACATTGTAAGGAAGATCCTCTTCCGTCGTCATGTCAATCTCACCGTTCGCGTCTTCGAAGATCAGGTCGGCCTTCTGATTAATCGCCCGGACATTCCGCTTATAGGTCAGCAGCGCTTTCTCATCGATGCCGTCGCAGCGGTTGAACATGATCAGCTCTGAATTCCGGATCTGCTCAGCCAGCAGTGACTTCATATTGGAGAAGTACATTGCAAAGGTCGACGCATCAATGGTCGTGATTTCCTGCTCCAGCTTCCAGGCCTTCGGAAGGCGGAAATTCCGGAAATCCCACATGCCGTTGTACTCAATCAGGACTCTGCAGGGGCGATGCTTTGCTTCCAGCGCCATCAGCGTCGCCGGCGTGAAGTCCTCTTCGTTTTCAATCTTCTCCAACACTGTGTTGGACCACTTCAGAAGCTTCTCATCATACTCCACTTCTCCTTCTTCGCACAGGATCAGAAGCGTCGGATCCTTCTCCTGTGACTTGAAGTAGGGCTGTCCCAGCGTGTAGCTGAAAAAGGACGATTTACCGCTGTCCAGAAATCCGTTGATCACATAGACAGGCTTTTGTTTTGCTGCCATTTTCTTTTCCTTACCTCTGTTAAATAATCCCATGATCAAGCTTTTGCCTTGCGGAATAGTGCAAGAAGTGCGTCTTCCTTCAGTCCCGAACCGATGACACAGATTTTGCCCGTTACATCCGCACTGCCCAGTCTGGTCTGCGGTTCCCCGGGAACATAGTCAAAATGAATCCAGCTGCCGTCGCCCGCCGGAAGCATTCCCTTGGAGCGCAGAACAAAGCCGTAGGTCTCTTCGTCTTCAAGCTGGCCGAGGATGTCCCGGATTTCC
>JAFTFP010000005.1 GCA_017449485.1 Lachnospiraceae bacterium | reverse complement strand
GATCTGAATGGTTTCATGGTCGAGAACATTCAGATCCATCCGCTCAATAAAAGGAAAATCCGGCATATCGCGGAAGCGGTATTTGACGCTCATGACCAGTGAGTTGTCACCCAGAAAACCTTCCATGACCCGGTCGCTGATTTCTTCGTTGGAATACCGGGTATTTCCATCCACATACACCTTCGTCACATGAAAGTGTCTGACAAGGTAAAGTGCGGTGCCCGCAATCGTCACCGCAACAGCAAGCAATATAATCGCAGCGCGGATATTCCGCTTTCTCAGCTTGGCCCGGATATAATCATCCGAGCTGTCATACATCTCCCGCTCGCGATACCGCTCTTCCTGGGACAGTTTCTTCACTTTCTTCTTGCAGCCTCTTCATATCTTCCGCGCCGCGCGACAGACAGAACCATTCCGATTTCTGCAAGCATCAGAATAATGGAGGAACCGCCATAGCTGATGAACGGAAGCGTAACGCCGGTGTTCGGCATGGTATTGGTCACCACGGCAATGTTCAGAACCACCTGTACGGCGACATGTGTAATAACGCCGGATACAATCAGACCGCTGTACAGATCTTCAGCGCGATAGGCAACTACAACAAAACGCCAGATCAGAATCAGAAACAGCAGCATCACACCAATCGCTCCGAACAGACCAAGTTCTTCGCACACAATGGAAAAGATCATATCATTCTGGGCTTCCGGAATGAATCCAAGCTTCTGGACGCTCTGTCCCAGCCCCTTTCCAAAAAAGCCGCCTGATCCAATGGCGTATAAAGCCTGCAGTGTCTGGAACGCCGTGCCTTCCGCATAATTTTCCGGATGAAGCCAGGCCAGAATGCGGTCGCTTCTGAAGCCGCCCAGAATGCCGGTGATCGATGCATAGATCAGGCCGAAGCCGGCCGCAATCACTGCCACAATCACGAGCCCCACAATCTTATAATCCCGCACAGCAATAAAATAGATGCCGAATGCAATCATTCCAACGATCGCAGCGGAACTTAGGTTTCTGGTGATTAAGAGGATCATCGCAGCCTGCAGGACAGCTGGTGCCATCACAATGCAGAAGCTTTTCAGTTTTCCCAGATCCCTGGTGCCGATTCTGCAGATCAGAGAAGCTGTGACAATAATGATCGCAATTTTGCTGATCTCGGCTGGCTGGATGCTGACAGGCCCGATGTAGAGCCATCTTTTGGCACCGTTTGCGGCGCGGCCGAAGGGAATGATCAGGATCAGAAGCGCCGTAGCAAAGCCATAGATGAACATTTCCAGTCTGCGGTAAAGCGACACCGGAAAAACGGAGACAAAAAACATCAGTCCAGTCCCCAATATGCTGAATATGAGCTGTCGTTTCAGATAATAGGCAGAATCATCGTATTTCAATGCCGCCTCATAGGAGCTGGTCGAATACAGCAGTACCAGACCGATTCCTACAAGAAACAGCACAATCATAATCAGCCCATAGTCCTGAAAGACCGCTCTCTCGGTTTTCTGGCTCTCAGCGGCCCTGCGGACTCTCTGCCCGCTCCCCCGCTGTGCAGCTTGGTGTTTCGTCGTTGCCATTCATTTTCTCCAGGCCTGGCAGATCAGTCAGCTGCTTTCTGACTAGCTTCTGCACCGACTTTCTTAACGAATTCCTTGAACTGTCTTCCGCGTTCCTCATAATTCGGAAACATGCCCCAGCTGGCACAGGCGGGAGAAAGAAGAACTGCCTCACCGGGCTGTGCCGTCTCGCAGCAGTGCTGCATGCACTCTTCAAAGGTGTCGCAGAAGGTGATCGCCGTAAAGCCATGACGCCTTGCACATTCTGCGATGGCCTCCTTCGTCTGACCGATCAGAACCAGCTCGCGGACTTTTCCGTCAAACGCCTCAATCCACTCATCATAGGTGTTTTTCTTATCATATCCGCCGCCGATCAGAATGGTCGGTCTGGACATGGCACGGATACCCTGAATGGCTGCATCCGGGTTCGTTGCCTTGGAATCGTTGTAGTAATCCACGCCATTTACTGTGCCGGAATACTCAATGCGATGTTCTACCGGCGGGAAATCATGGATCACTTCAAGAATCAGATCCATCGGGACGCCTGCCGCTTCCGTAACAGCCATGGCCGCCATCACATTCTCAACATTGCAGATGCCCACCAGACGCATATCATGAATATTCATCAGCGTCTGTACTTCTTTATTCCGGACTCTGCAGATGGTCTCTCCATCCAGGTAAAAGCCATCATCCAGTCTGTGTGCTGAAGAAAAGAACACCACGGATGCGGGACAGCTGTCCGCAAAGGAACGCAGCGCCGCGTCTTCATAATTCAGGACGCACACATCCTCCTTCGTCTGATTCAATGTGATCCGCTCCTTGATCGCAGTGTAGTTCTCCATCGTCTTATGACGGTTCAGATGATCAGGCGTGATATTCAGGATGGCACTCACCGCCGGGTGAAATGCGTGAATTCCTTCCAGCTGGAAGCTGGATATTTCCGCAACAGAGAAGGACCTGGCGTGTGTTCTGTCCGCAACGCCGGCATAGGAATATCCAATATTGCCGACCACAAAGACCTCCGGCTGCTCTTCCTCCCCGGCAAGCTGACCACGAAGCCGCTCTGTCCAGGCCTTCATGATTTCTCCGGTCAGCGTGGTGGTGGTCGTCTTGCCATTTGTTCCGGTGATGCCCAGAATCGTGCCCTGCTCCTGGCAGTAAGCCAGCTCAATTTCCGAGAAGATCGGCAGGCCCCGGCTGCGCAGATCTTCTACAAGCGGAATATCCATCGGAACCGCAGGGCTGAGCACAACCAGTGTAAGCTTATCTATGATCTCCTTCGGGAGCGCGCCGATCACTACACAGGGGGCCTGTGCATCTTCCGGATCCAGCTTCTTCCGGATTGCCTCTTCCTGCGCCTCCTCGTTCTGCTCAAGAAGGATGATCTGTGCACCCATATGATGAAGCAGATGAACGGCACCGACTCCAGAGAGACCGGTGCCCACTACTAACACAACATCGTTTGAATCAATCCTGTATTTCATGATCTACCTCAGATTCCCAGAAGTGCCAGTCCGCTCAGGATGACCGTTACAATCGTAAAAGCCGCCACAACCTGAACCTCTGACCAGCCGCCTTTCTCAAAATGATGATGGATCGGCGCCATCCTGAAGAAGCGCCGTCTGGTTTTCTTGTAATAGGCGACCTGAATAATAACCGAAATCGCCTCCAGCATGTAAATAAATCCGACAATCGGAATAAAGAGCGGCATCTGAAGCAGATAGGCAATACCGATGACAAATCCGCCGAGCGCCAGCGACCCCGTGTCTCCCATGAAGATCCGGGCCGGATAGGCATTATACAGCAGGAAGCCCAGCAGTGCGCCGATCATGGTCGAACCGACTACAGACACATTCGGGCTGCCGACCAGTGCCGCAGCTATGGAGAAGAACAACGTCACTGCCGTGGTGACGCAGGCCAGCAGGCCGTCCACACCGTCTGACAGATTTATGCCGTTGACCGTAGCCAGAATGATGAAGATCATCACCGGAATATTGAAATAGCCGAAGTGCAGCGTCACATCCGGCATGAACGGAACCTTCATGGCCATCGTCACGCCATGGAAATGCCGGATATACAGATTAAAGAGAAGGCAGATGCCGATCTGAAGAATAATCTTCTGCCATGCCGTCAGCCCCTTGGATCTGTGCAGGACATTC
>JAFTFP010000067.1 GCA_017449485.1 Lachnospiraceae bacterium | reverse complement strand
TTAGCAGGGGACAGAGCATTCTGAATCAGATTGCCCGGGTTGTCATCCCAGTTGACGATATCAATTTTCTCTCCGCGCAGCTCGCGCACAATCTCTCCTACGCGCTGGCCGTTCGGTCCGACACAGGCGCCGATGGGATCCACATTCGGATTGTTGGACCAGACGGCAATCTTGGTGCGGCTGCAGGGTTCGCGCGCGATGCTCACTATTTCCACGGTTCCGTCTGCGATCTCAGCCACTTCCTGCTCAAACAGGCAGCGGACCAGATCCGGATGCGTGCGGCTCACCAGGATTCTCGGTGCACCCTTCTGATTGTTGCGGACATCCACGACATAGACCTTGATGCGGTCATTCTGCTGCAGATGCTCTCCCGGAACCTGCTCCTTCTCGGACAGAAAACCGTCCGCTTTTCCAAGGTCCACTGTAATGTTGCGTCCGTTCAGGCGCTGAACAATACCGGTCACCACATTCTTCTGCTTCTCCAGGAAGTAGTTCAGAACTGCATTGCGTTCTTCCTCGCGGATTTTCTGCAGAATCACGCCCTTCGCAATCTGCGCAGCGATACGGCTGAATTTCTCACTGCTGACAGGAACCTCGACCAGATCTCCGATCTGTGCGTTCTCAATATGCAGCTCTGCACATTGCGGCAGAGAAATCATGGTAGCAGGATCCATGACATCATCGTCAAATTCAACTACTTCCTTTTCTGCATAGACATGAAAATCACAGGTCTCGCGGTCAATCTCGGCCCGAACATTGTCGACCTTTCCGAAGGTATTGCGGCAGGCTGTAATCAGTGCGCTTTCGATCGCCTCAAACAGCACTTCCCGGCTGATGTTCTTTTCCTTCTCAACTGCCAGCATTGCCTCTTTCATTTCTGCACTCATTTTCCGGTTTCTCCTTGCTTCGTTCTTAGAACTTCGTTGTTACAATACGCTTCAATCTGTTATCTGTTCATCCTGATCCCGCCGCTTCCGGCAGGGGTGCCCGCGCTAGAAGTCCAGTGCGAGACGGATGACGGAAATCTCCTTGCGGGGAAGTGTCATTTCCTTCCCTTCTTCATCCGCAATGGTCACGCTCTCCTTATCAAAGCTGACCAGTGTGCCTTCCGCATTCTTAGAGCCGGCCGCCTCCAGCTTCTTATAGCCGGTGATCTCAACCTGCATGCCGATGCTCTGTGAAAGATGCCGGTCGCGGGTCAGGGTCCGTCCCAGCCCCGGGCTGGAAACCTCCAGCGTATAGGGCTCGCTGATCAGATCTACCCGGTCGAGCTCATCCGAAAGGGCCCGGCTCACATTTTCGCAGTCGCCGATGGTCACGCCCGTATCCTTATCAATATAGCAGCGCAGGTAGTAATCCTGTCCTTCCTTGACGAATTCCACGTCATAAATACGGACCTGATTGGCCTCAGCGATGGGCGCAAGCAATGCTTCCGCTTTTTCTTCATAAACTGACTGTCTGGATTGTTTAGCCATTTTTCTTTCCATAAAGTAAGGTGGGCACAAGCCCACCTTCACATTAGCCACCTTACATCCTGTTCAATTTATCACTCTTTTTACTGCTTTGCAAGGGTTTTTCGTGTTTTTCAGCCGCAAGAGCGGGCTCGAGGAACTTCAGAATGTCCGCATTGACAACCCGGTAGTCATAATAAGCCGCCCGCTGTCTCGCATGGCTGCAGTACTGCCCGTAGGAGGCGGCAATCGTCCTGGCTGCTGCCTGGATGCTCTGCGCGCAGCCGTCCGTCCGCTCGGCGTCCAGCCCGAAACGGACGGTCTCGCCAATGCCTCCCACATCGGTAGAAATCACCGGTACGCCGTAGGAAAGAGCCTCCAGAATGGCCATCGGGACGCCTTCAAAAGCCGAATTCATAACCAGAATATCCGCATTCTGCAGATAAGCCGGCACCTGCTCCGGCGATACTGCGCCGACAAAATGAATCCGCTCATCCACCTCCGGCATTGCGGTCAGGATCTCTTTCTGTTCACCGTCTCCCACAATCGTCAGCTGCCAGCCGCTCTCCATACCGTGCACAGCCCGGATGATCTCCTCCACGCCCTTATCCTTGGACAGGCGCCCGATAAATACCAGGCGTTTTTCGCACTGTCTCTTCTCCAGCCTTTCTGCATCCGGCAGGTCCGGAAGAACGATGGAATTCCGGATTTTGTGCAGGTGACGATTATAAGGCAGATAATCGTTCCAGCTGTCCTCATCCAGCACGAAAATCTCCGAGGCGGTCCTGAGAACATATCTGAGATAGACATTAAAAGCCTTCTTGATCAGCACATTCTTCTGAAAGAAGCGGAATCCCCGCTCCATGTTCATATAGCTCCCGTGAGAGAAAATGACGGTTTTCGCCATAGGGCACAGCAGCCGGATCGGTCCGATCGCCTCAGGGGTGTGAATATAGTGCAGGTCTTCCCGCGACGGCTTCAGCTGTGCTCTGCACTGCAGCAGCCCCTTCGCGAAGGCGGCCCGCAGCGAATGTGCCGTGTGTCCCAGCTGCGTTTCACAGACTGCGGCCGGAAGATATTTCAGCTGTTTTCCGAACATCGGAATCTCTGAAACATGCCCGACCTGCGCCGGATCGGTCGTGACGCCGACCAGAAGAATCCGCCCGGCCAGATCCGGCCGGTTCTCGCACAGAAAGCGCAGCTGCGCCCGGATGCTGGTCAGCTGCCCGCCGATCGGAAAATCCGTATAATTGGATGTGTCGTAGAAAATCAGTCTGCCCATGGACCTTTTCGTCAGTGCCTTCCAAATCAGTGTTTCGAGAACAGCTCGTCCCAATACTCCGCCGTGCGGGTGTCCCAGCCGAACCGCAATACGTTCTGATACCCCTTCCGGATCAGATCCAGGCAGAGCGCCGGATCTGTCTGCAGGCGGATCAGTCCGTCCGTCACATCCTGCGGCCGGTCCGGATCCACCAGAATTCCTGCGTCTCCCACTACCTCCGGCAGCGATGTCCGATCAGAGCAGACAACGGGCGTTCCCAGCTGCATC
>JAFTFP010000004.1 GCA_017449485.1 Lachnospiraceae bacterium | reverse complement strand
GTTTTCACGTGACGGACCGCCTGCAGCAGTTTTTAAAGGATCCCTGTGCACCGGAAAACCTGGAGGAGGTTTCCATCCTGTCCCTGCGGGAACAGATGGAGGAGTTTATGTTTCTGGGTCTGCGCATGACACAGGGTGTATCCGAGGAGACGTTCTATCGTCTGTTTGGAAAAAGGCTGGAGGAAGTCTACGCAGCGCCGCTGGAGCGCCATGTCAATGCGGGACTTCTCGTCAGAGAGAATGGCCGGATCCGGCTGACATACAGAGGAATGGATCTGGCAAATACAGTAATGGCGGATTTTATCCTGTAATCATTCTGTATCGGAGAGGCATCACCATGAATCATTTCACAAAGACGGCAGGAATGTTCCTTGCGGGGAGCCTTCTTGCAGGTTTGATAGCCGGCACGCTGCAGCCGGCAGTCACTGTGCGCGCAGAAGAAGACGCCGCCAGAGACTATCTGAATTCTGTTCTGCAGGATTATGCGGCAGAGCATCCTGAAGAAGCCAAGAAGCTGGCGCAGGAAGCTCAGCTTGCTGTCCTGGAATCGGAAAAGACAGCACAGCAGACGGACAACAAACAGGCCGTCAGCAGCAAGGAAGCGGAAGTAACGGAGAATGTTTCGCAGACAGCAGCCAAGACCGCCGCGGCAGAGCAGATCATCGCGCGGTGCGAGGATGCTTCGGGAAGCTATATTCTGACAGACAGGCGGGTCCTGAGAGAAGATCCGGAGAACGGAATGCTTTCCCTGTTCATGCCGCTTGGCGGCACAGCCTATTCAGGACTTTACACAGAGGATAATCTTCTGGTACTGATCCGGGATGGCGCAGAGGATCTGTATCGAATCGGTTCGGATCGGATTCCGGTTTATGAATCGACCCGCACGCAGGAGGATCCTGCCTACCGTGGAATTGGTACAGAAGCGGAAACAGATTCTGAAGAGGCACAGTCTGAAGAGGCGCAGCCGGCGCTTTCAGATTCCCTGAGGCTTTCGGACAGCCTGATCAGTCTGCCGAATGCGCAGGTCAGACAGGTGAAGGACAGCTGGGTGATCCGGGCAGACGGAAAGCTTTACCGGCTGGAGCAGGAAGCGGAGAGCGGCACAGAAACCATCCGCGTCTTTTATGAGCCCCTTGAAGGGGAGAAGCTGCTTTCACATACGTCCTGGGGAGCGATGACCTATGTGCTTCTTACCCGGGCCGATGGCTCTCAGATTATCCGGGGAATCTCGGAAGACGGAACCATCCGTGATATCTATAATTTCTATGTTTCTGAAAATACGCCTGCCTATACACAGCTGACCGTCTCTGACGGGATTCTCAGTGTGTCTTCGGCGGGGAGCACGCAGGAACAGATTTTCCGGCTGGGAGCCGGGGGACTCTTCGGCAGCATGAATCTGGCCGCGGATACGACGCTGAATGGGATTCTTCCTTCTGTTCGCGAGGAGGCCGGAAAAGAACTGGCCGCTGCAGACCAGAACTGGGAGACGGTTGTTTCGCAGCTGCAGGATATGCTCGCAGAGGAGACGGATGCTGAGAAGGCGGCGCGGATTCAGGAGAGCATCAACATGCTCTCGGAAGAGAGAGAATGCCATTATACCTTCCCGCAGTGTCAGCTGACGGGCGGCGTTTTCTCATCGGCATGGCAGATGGCCCGGTTCGGACGGATCTATCTGATTGAGGACGGCACGCGGCTGGTGGAAATAGATCCGTCGGCGCCGGAGGGAGAAAGAAGAACAGTTTATCCGAGTCTGACAGGTGCGTCGCTTCTTACAATTACCAGGAAGGGCGTCCTGATTCAGGAAAATGGCCAGATTTACAGAATTACCCGGACGGAGTCAGGTTTTGACAAGACATTATATCTGACGACGGACGCGGAAGTGGTATCTGCCGGCGATGACGGCATCACGGTCGGCGAATGGAGAACGACGGAGGATGGCCTTCCAGTCTACGTTCTGTCCCGGGCGGATTTTGAACGCGGTGTGATCGGTGAGCTGTTCCGGTCGGTGGGAGATATCCCAGGGCCGGAGGCGGCGAAGACCTTCCCGATGTATGCGGAGTGCGGCGGCCGGGTTTTCTATCAGAAGGCGGTCAGCGGCAAAGAGTATCTTTTCGAGCGCAATGAGGAGAGTCTGACACAGGAGAATGTGATGGGCGGCGCGCTGCGCGACAGAGGCTATGCGGCAGCCGGCTTAGGACTGGTAACCCGGTATTATGCAGTCTATCAGCAGACAGACGCACAGAGCCAGCCTGAAACGAACGCTCAGGCCGGGCTGCAGGAAGTTCCTGCGCTGGTGATCGGCATTCAGGTTCCGGCTTTCTCAGATGATTATGAGGGCAGTGCTTCGCTTGAGAAGCTGCTGGAGAACCGGTTCTCCGGCTTCCTCTCCACATCGCTGGACGCGATGAAGCTGGACCCTTCAGGCTGCGAGCTGATGGAGATCAGTTTCAGCCAGTATCAGAATTATCTGAGACAGGGCGTGGGAAGAGCCAGCGAGAGCATCGGCGAGGTTACCTGGGCGGATGCGCGTTATGTCAGCTTCAGCTTCTGTGACCGGCTTTCGCCCCGGGGCGCTGCGCGGGACGTGTATGCCAATGACTATTATGTCCTGGATATGGAACGGGGGAAACGGCTCCTTTTAAAGGACGTTGTGCGCACCGGAAAAGAAGAGCTGCAGGCGCTTGTGACAGAAGGCATCCGGCAGCAGATTGCAGCGGATCCGGCTTCGTTTTATGAAAATGCTGAGGCGATTGCCGCAGAAAAGAATCCGGAGGATTATCCGTTCTATCTGACCGGCGAGGGCGTATGTGTTGAATTTGGCGCAGAAGAGCTGGCACCTTATTCGGAAGGCGTGAAAACAGTAACCATCCCTTATGAACAGCTTGCGCTGTGGATTGTTCCGGGAAAGGGATTGGATGAGGAGGAATAAATTGAGAAAAAATCAGAATCGATTCATCGGACGTATTGCAGCTGCATTTCTTGCCGCAGTCTTGCTGCTGACACTGGTGCCGGGCTTTGGAACCCGCGCGGAAGCGGCCCAGAAGGGTGTAGATGTCAGCCAGTGGCAGGGCGCTGTCAACTGGCAGGCCGTCAAGGCGGGCGGGGCTGATTTTGCCATGATCCGCATCGGAAACTGCAAGTATGGTCTGGACACGTGCTTTGCACAGAATATGATCGGCGCGAGCGCGGCGGGTCTGCGGGTCGGCTGTTATGTCTATACCTATGCCACCAACGTGCAGGAAGCGGTTGCCGACGCGACACTGGCGGTGCAGGCCATGGCACCTTTCCAGGTTTCATTCCCGGTTGCGATCGATATGGAGGATTCAGTTCATAAGAAGCTGACTCCGCTCCAGCAGGCGGAGATTGTCAATGCCTTCTGCACGGTCATCTACCAGGCAGGATATTCGCCCATGGTCTATGCCAGCCGGAACTGGTTCCTGGAGCGGATGGCACCGGTACCGTGGGATCACTGGGTTGCCATGTACAATTCGTTCTGTGATTATCCCGGTTACACGATGTGGCAGGCTTCTGCATCCGGAACCATGCCGGGCATTGCCGGAAAGGTGGATATCAACTATCTGTTCAAGGACTATGCTTCGCTGATTCCGGCGAACGGGTTTTCCAATCAGGCGGGCATGATTTTCTACTTCAGCAATTACCGAAAGCAGTTCGGCCTGCAGAACATCGGCGGTCTTCAGTTCCTGTTCCAGCCGAACGGCGATATGGTCCGGAATGTCACGACAACGGATGAGGCGGGAAATATTACGCGTTACTGCAAGGACGGCCATATTGTTGTGATCACTGCTCAGATGCAGCAGGCGGCAGCGAATGCAGCGGCAGCGCTGGCAGCGGCCCAGGCACAGCAGGCGGCAGCAGAGGCCGCAGCGGCGCAGGCTGCAGCACAGACCGGCGCAGCCGCCCTGCAGACCAGGCAGATCTCGGATGCGGCGACCCAGATGGCCGCAGCGGCGCAGACCCTGGCTGCTCAGTTTAATGCGGCTCCGACGCAGGAGCTGCTCGGACAGCTGACGCTGACACAGCAGCAGTGTGAAGTGCTGACCGCCCAGCTGGGGCAGGCTCAGCAGGCAGAGGCCGCAGCAATTCAGAACCAGGCTGTACTGGAGCAGGCAATGGTACAGGCACAGGCACAGACCGTTCTGGCGGAACAGGCCAACGCTCTCGCGCAGGCGGCGATTGTCATCCCGGACTGATCCCGGGCGCGTGCGTTGTCAGTCTGACTGCAGACTGTTATAATGAACCTGTCAGGGGTGTCGGAGAATCGCTCCGACACCCTTTCTTTATTCTTATCTTCCCTTTAAACAGATATGGATCTGGATGCTTCCTGCTGCGGCACTTGCCGCGGAAAGGAAACAATCTATATGTTCAGTACAATTCTATCCGGTGCCGTACGCGGCATCGACAGTTACCTGATGCAGGTGGAGACCGATCTCTCGGACGGGCTGCCTGCCTTCAGCATGGTCGGCTTTCTCTCAGGCGAGGTGAAGGAGGCGCAGGAGAGGGTCCGCGTCGCCATGCGCAATGCCGGGTTCAGAATTCCGCCGGCGCGCGTCACCATCAGTTTCAGTCCTGCAGATATACCCAAGCGCGGCATTGTAACCGATCTGCCCATTGCGGTGGGACTGCTGGTGTGCATGGGATATCTTCCGCAGCGCGCTGCGGAGCAGATTCTGTTCCTGGGTGAGCTGGGACTGGACTCGGAAGTGCATTCAGTCCGCGGCGTTCTCCCGATCGTGGAGGAGGCCGCCCGCCAGGGCCTGCGAACCTGTATCCTGCCGCTTCCGAACTGTGCGGAGGGCGCGGTGGTTCCGGGAATCAAAGTGATCGGCGTGAAGAACCTGCGGCAGGTCTATGAATATCTGCGCGCGGATGAAGCAGTGCGGGATGAGATGATCCCGCCGACGGCTGCGGATCCGGAGGCACTGCTGAAGGAAGCAGCTGTATCTGCTGTGCGCGATCTGCAGGATGTATACGGGCAGGAGAGCTGCAAGCGGGCGATGGAGATTGCGGCCGCCGGCTTTCACAACCTTCTGATGGTCGGGCCGCCCGGAACCGGCAAATCCATGCTGGCATCCTGCATTCCGGGACTTCTGCCGCCGCTGTCCCTAAAGGAAAGCCTGGAGATTACCAGGATCTACAGTATCAGCGGCCGGCTGCCTGCACATCAGTCCCTGATTACTCATCGACCCTTTCTGACGCCGCATCATCGTATTACGACACCTGCACTGACGGGCGGCGGCAGCATTCCGATGCCCGGCGAAATCTCACTGGCTCACAGAGGCGTCCTGTTTCTGGATGAACTGCCGGAATTCAGACGTGAAACCATTGACGCACTCCGCCAACCGCTGGAGGAGCACGTTGTACACATCGGAAGACTGGGAACGTCCTGTCAGTATCCCGCTCATTTTCAGCTGGTCGCGGCCATGAATCCCTGCCCATGCGGGTATTTTCCGGACCGCATGAAATGCCATTGCACCGCCCCTATGATCCGGCGCTATCAGTCCCGCGTATCCGGCCCGGTGCTGGACCGGATCGACCTGTGCGTGGAGGTGCCGCGGGTTGAGGCGGATCATCTGGTTACGCCGACGCAGAGCGAGAGCTCACAGCATGTCCGGGCGCGGGTGGAAGCCGCACAGCAGATTCAGAAGGAGCGCTTTGCGGGCAGAGAGATTTCTCTGAACGCGGAGATGAGCGTGCAGGATCTGGAACAGTTCTGCCGGCTGGCCGGGCCGCAGAAGGCGCTGGTAAAGGAGATCATACAGGGGCTGGATCTGTCCGCCCGGGCTTATCACCGGGGGCTGCGGGTCGCCAGAACCATCGCAGATCTGGAAGGAAGTGAAAAGATCGGCGAAGAGCATCTCATGGAGGCATTCAGCTACCGGCTTTCGTTCCGGGATCCGGCGGATCAGGAAGCGGCTGCCCGGACAGAAAACCGGGTGAAGCTCCAGAATCAGAAAGGAGGCAGAGATGAGCACAGATAGGGAAATGATCTGCTGGCTGAACAGTATCGAGGGGCTGGGAAAGAGTGCCATGCATGTATTGTGTAAAAGGCTGGGAGAGCACGCCGCAGAGCAGCTCTACGGGATGAGCGAGGAACAGATCCGGATTTTGCTCACCGAGTGCTTTGGCGAAGGCAATAAAACACAGAGGCTTGTGGATTCAGTTCTGAAGGCGGGGCGGCGGGACCCGGCCGGCATGTATGCCCGGATGCTTGAGCAGGGAATACAGATGGTTGTAGAAGAGGATGAAGCGTATCCGGCGCGCCTTAGGACGATTCCGGATCCGCCGGGGGTGCTCTATGTCCTGGGAAGGCTGCCGGACCAGGAAAAACCGGCACTTGCGATCGTCGGCGCCCGGGATGCCAGTCCCTACGGGCGGGAGCAGGCCAGACGCTTTGCCAGAGAACTTTCCATGGCAGGCGTTCAGATCATTTCCGGCATGGCCCGCGGCGTGGACGGAATTGCCGGCCGGGCTGCGCTTTCAGGCAGCGGAGGCTCCTTTGCCGTGCTGGGCTGCGGCGTGGATATCTGCTATCCGCCGGAGAACCGGGATCTGTATGACGAACTGAAGAAGCAGGGCGGGCTGATCTCGGAATATCGGCCTGGAACCGAGCCAAAATCCGGCCTTTTTCCGCTGCGCAACCGGATCATCAGCGGGCTCTGTGATGTACTGCTGGTGACAGAGGCGCGCCTGCGGTCCGGCACATTGATTACGACTGATGCGGCGCTGGAGCAGGGACGGGAGGTCTATGCCATACCCGGGCGGATCAGCGACTCCTTCAGCATGGGATGCAACCAGCTGATCTGCCAGGGCGCGCAGGCAGCGGTCTCACCGGAGCAGCTTCTGGAATTCTTCTATGGCGTTCGGGGAGAAGCCCCGGAAGAGGCACAGCTGGAGAGGGCAAAATGTGTCTCGATCCGCAAGAGCCTGCCCCAGGAGGAGGGGATTCTGTATGAGCTGCTCAGTGAGAGTGAGCTGAGGCACTCCAGAGATCTGCTGGAGGCGCTTTCCGGTGAGCTGCACCATCCCGTGAGCGCCGGCGAGCTCAAGCGTCTTCTGATGAAGCTGATTCTGAAGGGGTATGCTGCAGAAGAGGGAACCGGGTGGTATCGCCGTGCGCGATAAAATGTTTTCAAAAAAACCGGTCAGTGTTAAGATGACATATCATGACTTACGAAATTGTAATTACCGGAGCGGTGCAGGGGGTCGGATACCGGCCCTTTGTTGCTCGTCTCGCGGAAGAAATGAATCTGAAGGGGGAAGTCCGCAACGATGGCGGCATCGTCCGCATACTGGTCTCGGATGATCCCGCGGATAAGGAATCGAACGCAGAGGCATTCCCGGATGATACCGGGGAGAGCCCGGCACTGTTGCTGGCTCAGCGTCTTCAGGAGGAGGCGCCGGAGGGCGCACTGGTTCTGAAGGTGGATGTCACCTGGACAAGCGAGCGGCATTTTGACCGGTTCCGGATTGTGGAGAGCTCGGATTCCGGACAGGAGGAGCTCGCAGTCTTTCCGCCGGATCTGGGCCTGTGCAGCGTCTGCGAGGAGCAGATGTTGGATCCGGCAGACCGGCGTTTTCGCTATCCGCTGATCAGCTGTGCGTCCTGCGGGCCGAGATGGAGCATATTAAGACAGCTTCCCTATGACCGGGAGACGACGGCCATGGAGAAGTTTGAGATGTGCAGCGCGTGCGAAACCGAGTATACAGGCCGGATGAACCGGCTGGACCGCCGGCGTCACGCGCAGACGATTTCCTGCCATGACTGCGGGCCGCAGATGATCCTGCGCCTGCCGGACAGGGAGGAGGCCGCAGCGCATGAAAAGGAACTGGGCGGCGAAGAAGCCTTTGCCGAGGCAGTCCGGATCCTGAAAGACGGCGGGATTGTGATGCTCAAGGCAGTCGGCGGCTATCAGCTGCTGGCCAGCCCGTTTTCTGAAGAGACCACTGCGCGTCTGCGGCAGATGAAGGGGCGGGAGAAGAAGCCGTTTGCCATTCTGTTCAGGGATGTCGAAGCCATCCGCAGCTTCTGCAGTGTTTCCGCGGAGGAAGAGGCGCTGCTGAAAAGCAGTGCCCGGCCGATCGTCCTGCTGGAGCGCAGTACAGGGCAGCCGGATTTTGCCCCGAATGTATGCGGCGAGAGCCGGTATCTGGGTGCTTTTCTGCCTGCGACGGGCATTCAGACAATGCTGACATCCGCGTGCGGGCCGCTGATCGCGACCAGTGCCAATCTCTCGGACACGCCGATTCCGATCCGGGATGAGGAGGCCTTTCAGTTCAGGGCGCCGGAGACAGGCGATACGCCGGACGGCGTTTATTACCATGAGCGGGAGATTCTGCGGCCGCTGGATGATTCTGTTGCGGCCGTGATCGGAAAGCGCGTTTCACTGATCCGTCGGAGCCGCGGCTATGTGCCGATGCCGGTTTTCGTGGAGGAGGCAGCGGGGAAGGAAGGCAGCTTCAGGGAATGTATCTTTGCGGCCGGCGCGGATTTGAAGAGCAGCTTCTGTCTGCAGAAGGGCAGCAGGACTATTCTGTCCCAGTATCTGGGTGATCTGGAGGACTACGGGGTCCTTCGGAATTACCAGACGGCGCGAGAAGACATGATCCGCGTCTTTCATGCGGCACCGGAGATCGTCGCGTGCGACCTGCATCCGGGCTATTATTCGACGCGGATGGCCCGGGAGTACGCCAGTAAGAAGGACCTGCCGCTGATTCAGGTACAGCATCACATGGCGCACGTGGCGTCTGTGATGGCAGAGCACCGGTTGGAGGAGAGCATCGGCATCGCGTTTGACGGAACCGGGTACGGTACGGACGGCGCGCTCTGGGGCGGCGAATTCTTCTATGCAGAGGGTGCGGACTTTGAACGCATGGGGGGGCTTTCGCCGGTGCTGCTGCTGGGCGCAGACGAGGCTTCCCGGAACGCGGCAATGACGGCACAGTGCTACCTGAAGGCAATCGGGAAAACGCCGGCAGATCCGTTGATCGCGGCTGCGCTGGATAATCAGATCAATACTGTGCTCAGCTCGAGCGCAGGCAGGCTTTTTGACGCCGTCTGTGCGCTGCTGGAGCTTAGAAGCTATAATTCCTACGAGGCAGAGTGTGCGATTGCGCTGGAAAACGCCGCGGCACTGGCCATGGCCGATGAGACGCTGCGGGTAAAAGCACAGGAAGCAGCGGCTTCCTTCAAGGACCTGGTGCTGGTAAAGAACAGCCGGTTTGTGATTTCGCAGACGGCCCTGATCCGCGCCGTCCTGTCCCTGAAGGAGAGCGGTGCGCCTGCACCGGTGATTGCACTCTCGTTTCACGAGGCGCTGGCCGGAGCCATCTATGAAGTGGTCCGCCTGATCCACACGCTGACGGAGGAGAAAAAAGTCTGCCTGTCCGGTGGTGTTTTCGCCAACCGGATTCTGCGGACGCAGACAGAGAAGCTTTTACGAATTCACGGTTTTGAGGTATACTGGAACGAGTGTGTACCGGGCAATGACGGAGGAATCTGTCTTGGCCAGGCTTTTATTGCGCAAAGAGTAAGAAACAGAAAGAATCATCAGGATCATACGAGGTAATCTGGAATGTGTGTAGCATATCCCGGCACAGTGATTGAAGTCAGAAAGAAAGAGCATCGCGCACTGGTGGATTTTTAAGGCACGACCGTCGAGGCGCAGACCATGTTCATGGATGTGAATCCCGGGGACCAGGTGCTGGTTCACGCGGGTTTTGTGCTGGAAGTATTAAAAGATGACGAGGCGGCGGCTGCGAAGAAGGTCTTTCATGAGATTTCCGAGATCACAGGCGGCACACCGCTGTATGAGGCGGAGGTCTCGGGCGCAGAGAGTGCGGCCGATCCGGACCCGGTCTATGACTTTTACAATGTCAAAGAGGAGGAACGGATCTGAGCATGCTGACACTGGATACAATCAGACAGGAGCTGGCCGCCTATGACGGACCGCCGGTGCGGCTGATGGAGGTCTGCGGCACACACACCGCATCGATTATGAAGAACGGAATTCCGTCCCTTCTTTCGGGCAAAATCCGGCTGATCTCAGGTCCGGGCTGCCCGGTGTGTGTCACGGTGACGGCCTATATCGACCGCCTGATCGAGCTCGCGAAGGAGCCGGACCATGTGGTTCTGTGCTTCGGCGATCTTCTGCGGGTGCGCGGATCGCGGATTTCCCTGTCCGACGCGCGCGCGGAGGGGGCGAAGGTCCGGATGATCTATTCGCCCTTCGAGGCGCTTTCGCTGTGCCGTGAGAATCCTGCGCTGCAGGTTGTCGTCGCGGCGATCGGCTTCGAGACCACAGCGCCGGTTTATGCAGCGCTCCTGGAGGAAGCCATCGAATTAAAGCTGGAGAACTTAAAGCTGCTGACTTCCTTGAAGACCATGCCGGAGGTGATCCGCTGGGTGGTCCGGGAGAGCCGTGCAGAAGGAAGAATCACGGGATTTCCTGCGCCGGGCCATGTCTGTGCGATTACGGGCTATCGGGAATACGAAGAGCTGGCAAAGGAGACGGGGCTTCCGTTCGTGGTCTCCGGCTTCGAGGGCGAAGAACTGCTCTGCAGTATTTACGCGCTGGTACGGATGCAGGGACAGGGAGAAGCCCGCAACCTTTATCCGCGTGTGGTCAGCTATGAGGGCAATACGGCTGCGAAGGCGGCAGTGGAGAAATATTTCGAGGTCTGCGACGCCTCCTGGCGCGGCATGGGAGCCATTCCCGGCTCCGGCATCGCGCTGCGGGAAGCGTATGCGGCCTTTGACGCGGGAAGCCGGGCACTGCAGGAGGATCACATGGCAGCAGGCTGCCGCTGTGCAGATGTGCTGACCGGCCGGATCACGCCGGAGGAGTGCCCCTTATTTAAGAAGGTGTGCACGCCGGCCAATCCGCACGGCGCATGCATGGTGTCCCAGGAGGGCAGCTGCTTCAACTCAGCGATTTACAATCGCTGAGTTGAAGCCTTCGGCAGATCGCAGACGCGCACAGAGGAAGGTGCTTACGCACTGTGCGCGTCGCGGCAAAAACGCCGAGGCGTTTTTGAATTAAGCAGTGCATTGACAGCTTGGAGGAAGAATGCAGTCAGAAGAATTGATTACAATGGCGCACGGCAGCGGCGGGGAATCCACCGGCCGCCTGATTGATGAGATTTTCGCAGAGGCGTTCAGCAACCCTTATCTGCAGCAGATGGAGGATTCTACGGTTGTTCCGGGTGCGGAGAGGCTCGCACTGACTACGGACAGCTTTGTGGTCACACCGGTGGAATATCCGGGCGGAGACATCGGGAGACTGTGTGTATGCGGGACTGTCAATGACTTGCTGATGAGCGGCGCACAGCCGGCTTATCTCACCTGCGGGTTTATTCTGGAGGAAGGCCTGCCGGTGGAAAAGCTCCGGCGGATCGTCCGCTCCATGGCGGAGACGGCGAAGGAGGCCGGCGTGGTCATTGCAGCCGGCGACACGAAGGTAGTGGAGGCCGGCCGGCAGGGACAGGAGCCGGGACTGATGATCAACACAGCCGGCGTGGGACTTTTTGATGCTGAGCACGACCGGGCGGAGCTTCTTCCCGGGATCGGGCGCATCGCTGACGGGGACGCAGTGATTGTATCCGGCACGCTCGGCGAGCATCACGCGGCGATTCTCGGAGAGCGGATGGGCATTTCCCATACGATCCTGAGCGACAATGCGCCGCTTGGCGAGATGGTCCGGAACCTGAAGGAGAGCGGGATCGAGCTGCATGAGATGCGCGATGTCACCCGGGGCGGCCTCGCGACGGTGCTGCATGAGTTCGCGATGGCTTCCGGCAGCCGGATCATCCTCAATGAGAAGCAGCTGCCGGTTCAGAAACAGGTGCGCGACTTCTGCGGCATCCTGGGCCTGGATCCGCTTTACATGGGCAATGAAGGAAAGATGGTGCTGCTGGTGCCCGGAAAAGACGCGGAGCAGGCACTGGAGATCATCCGGGATTCACGCTACGGCGAAAATGCGGCGGTGATCGGAAGCGTAAGCCGCGGCACCGGGGAGGCAGGGCTGCTTCTCAGGACGCAGATCGGCGGACTCAGAGTCCTCGGACCGCTCTATGGAGAAGGCCTGCCGCGCATCTGCTGATAAGAATAATCAAGATAATTTGAGGAGGAATAATATGGCGCTCACGAAAAAACCGGTAACGGGTATGAAGGATATTCTGCCGGCTGAGATGGAGATCCGGGATTACTGCATCTCCATCATCAAGAAGACCTATGCGGAGTTCGGATTTCTTTCCATCGAAACACCCTGCGTCGAGAATCTGGAGAATCTGACGAGCAAGAGCGGCGGTGACAACGAGAAGCTGATCTTTAAGATCTTAAAGCGCGGCGAGAAGCTGCAGTCCGCGCTGGCACAGACAGCCCGGGACGCGGCGGGGCAGGAAGGCGCGATCTCGGATCTGCCTCTCTCGGACGGCGGACTGCGCTACGATCTGACTGTGCCGCTGGTGCGGTATTTCTCCGCGCATGAGAACGAGCTGCCGATGCCGTTCAAGGCGCTGCAGATGGGCAATGTCTGGCGCGCGGATCGCCCGCAGAAGGGCCGTTACCGTCAGTTCATGCAGTGCGATATCGATATCATCGGAGAGGCGACGAACCTGGCCGAGATCGAGCTGATTCTGGCGACGACCACGACGCTGGGGCGCCTGGGCTTCAAGGGATTCCAGATCCGCATCAACGACCGTCAGATCCTGAAGGCCATGGCTGCCGCCTGCGGTTTCCCGGCAGAGCGGTGCGACGAGGTCTTCATCATCCTCGACAAGATGGACAAGATCGGCAGGGACGGCGTCCTGCGGGAGCTGGAGGAGGCCGGCTTTGCGAAGGAGAGCGCTCAGCGCTATGTCGCTCTGTTTGACGGCCTCGATGAAGTCTGCAGGGGCACGGAGCCGGGCAGCGAGGAGCATTCCGCGAAGGCCCTGGATTATCTGGAAAAGGAGCTTGCCGGCGTGATCGGAGAAGACGTTCTGCCCGGCCTGCGGGAGATCTTCCAGAGCGTCAATGCGGCAAAATCCGCCGACTTCGTCCTGGTCTTCGATCCCACGATTGTGCGCGGCATGTCTTACTACACCGGAACGATTTTCGAGATCGCGATGCCGGAGCTGGGCATCAGCTGCGGCGGCGGCGGACGCTATGACGGCATGGTGGGACGCTTTACCGGCAAGGATGTGCCGGCCTGCGGCTTCTCCATCGGCTTCGAGCGCATCATTCTGATTCTGCTGGAGCAGAATTACGTGATCCCCGGCCAGCCTGCCAAGACGGCCTACCTGATTGAGAAGAACATGCCCTCGGAGAAGCTTTCCGGCATTATCCGGCAGGCGCAGCAGGCCAGAGAGGCGGGAGAGCAGGTGCTGCTGGTCCGCATGAACAAGAACAAGAAGTTCCAGAAGGAACAGCTGAGCGCCCAGGGCTATGAGAAGTTTGAGGAGTTTTATGCGCAGTAAGTGCGTTTTATGAAGAAGGAGAGAAAACCATGACACAATCACGTACACATACCTGCGGTGAGCTGCGGCTTGCGGATGCGGGGAAGAAGGTGACGCTGGCAGGCTGGCTTGAGAACCTGCGCGAGGTCGGACAGACCCTGGGCTTTGCGGTCATCCGCGACTTCTACGGCACGACCCAGATCGTGGCCGAGACGCCGGAGATGCTTTCCGCGTTCAAGGCCATCACCAAGGAATCCACCATTCAGGTGACCGGTGTTGTCCGCGAGCGTTCCAGCAAGAACCCGAAGCAGTCCACCGGCGAGATCGAGGTAGTTCCGGAGTCCGTCCGCGTCCTGGGCAAATGCATCTACAACGAGCTGCCCTTCGAGATCAACCGGAGCCGGGAAGCCGATGAGACGGCCCGCCTGAAATACCGCTATCTCGACCTGCGTAATCCACAGGTCCGGGACAATATCGTCCTGCGTGTCAATGTGGTGAAGGCACTGCGCGACGCCATGACGGATCACGGCTTCATGGAGATCACGACGCCGATCCTGACGGCCAGCTCCCCGGAGGGCGCGCGCGACTATCTGGTTCCGGCCAGAAAGCACCCCGGCAAATTCTATGCGCTGCCGCAGGCACCGCAGCAGTTCAAGCAGCTGCTGATGGTCTCCGGCATCGACCGCTATTTCCAGATTGCGCCGTGCTTCCGCGATGAGGACGCGCGCGGCGACCGCAGCCCGGGCGAGTTCTACCAGCTGGACATGGAGATGGCTTTTGCCACACAGGAGGACGTCTTCGCGGTTCTCGAGGACGTGCTTCCGCCGATTTTTGCAAAATATGGCAAATACGACCGCGCGAGCGGCGCTCCGTTCATGCGGATTCCCTACACAGAGGCGATGGAGAAGTACGGCACAGACAAGCCGGATCTGCGCATCGACCTGACTGTGCAGGATGCGACAGACGCCCTGAAGGACTGCGGCTTCGGCCCCTTCGCGACGGTGCGGGAGCTCTTCGAAGAGGATGAGAACGGGGAGAAGAAGGTTGTCGGAACCGAGAACCGGAGCGTGGTGATCAAGGCGGTCGTCGTCTCTGATTTCCACGAGACCAGAAAGTTCATTGACAAGACCCTGGCGGATGCCGAGGTCGTGGCAGGGGATAAGCCCTACTGGTTCCGCCTGGATGAGAGCGGAGAGCCGGTCGGCGGCATCGCAAAGTTTGTCGCGCCGGTGAAGGAGAAGGTCATCGAGGCGCTGCAGCTGAAGGCGGGAGACTTCGTCGCCCTGTCCGCAGGCTCTGTGAAGGACACAGGCGCGGGCTCGGAGAATGCCGCGAGACTTCGCGCACAGAAGACCGCCGGCGTGCTGGTCAAGACACTGGGCGCCGCTGTTCCCGGACATATGGATGCGGAGCAGTACGCGTTCTGCTGGATCGTTGACTTCCCGATGTATGAGATCGGCGAGGAATCCGGCGAGATGGAATTCTGCCACAATCCCTTCTCCATGCCCAGCGGCGGCTTAGAGACGCTGCTGAAGGCCGAGCGGGGCGAGATTGATCCGCTGACCATTACGGCAGACCAGTACGACCTTGTGTGCAACGGCGTGGAGCTTTCCTCCGGCGCCGTCCGGAACCACGATCCGGAGATCATGATCAAGGCCTTCGAGATGGTCCGGCTGGGAGAGGACGATGTCAAGGCGAAATTCCCGGCCATGTACAATGCCTTCTGCTACGGCGCGCCGCCGCACGCAGGCATCGCGCCGGGCGTCGACCGCATGGTCATGCTGCTGGCAGGAGAGGATTCCATCCGGGAGATCATTCCGTTCCCGATGAACAAGAATGCACAGGATATCATGATGGGCGCGCCGGGCGAAGTGACGGCGCATCAGCTCGAGGAGCTTCACATTGCTGTGACGGCATCCGAAGACGAGAACTGATCCCAGAGTGAAGAAGTCCACGGCTCCCAGACAGGCGCCGCAGGAAGCACAGAATCAGTACAGACCGCCGCGTAGTATCCTTTTTCCGGAAAGACAGGAGAGAGGATCGCCGCGGCGGTTTTTTCCTGCCCGTTTTCCGGAATCAGAATGGAGCCGGATTCAAGGTCAACCCGGAAACTGTCAAGCGGCCGGGAGAGACCTTCGCCCGTCAGCTTGATGTAGGCTTCTTTCGCAGTCCAGAGCCTGAAGAAGCAGGACTGCTGCGCAGCTGGAGATTCGCAGGCTGACAGAAGCCGCACTTCCTCCGGCGTGAACCAGCGCTGGGCCATTTTCAGCGGATCGTAATGCAGGCCGGCGTCCCGCTGCAGATCGATGCCCACCGGCTCATCCGAGACCGCCAGCACCTCATAGGAACCGGAATTGGAAATGTTGAAATAGAGTCCGGAAAATAAGGAATCCGGGGCAAAATACGGCTTGCCGTGAGGGCCTTTTGCACAGGGAGGAAGCGCAGGCCTTGGCGAACGCTTTCTGCAGCGGTAGAAAAGGCGGATCATAACAGCGTCTCCCGCTCGTCAACCGTGTCGGAAAAGGCACTTTCCTCGTACGCTTCCGCATGCGTCTCAGGCTCTCCGGTAGGTTCTTCCTGAGAAGAAGCCTCTTCGCCGGCAGCCTGCGGGAAACGGATCAGGACCTTGACAATCCGGTTGGTGCGGATGCCCTTGGCCTGGAGCGTCGTTCCGTCTGGCAGGGTGATGATCTCTTCGTTGCGAGGCAGCCGCTCAAGCTTCTCCAGGAAGAGACCGCCGATGGAATCATAGTCCTCGGAACCAAAATCCGTCCCCAGGGCATCGTTAATATCATCCAGTTTCATGCTGCCATCCACCAGATAGGTGTAATCATCATAGCGGTGAATCAGCTTGCGCTCATCGTCATCATACTCGTCGCGGATTTCGCCGATCAGTTCCTCCACCAGGTCTTCGAGTGTAATCATTCCGACAGTATCCCCGAATTCGTTCAGCACAAAGGCGACATGAACGCCGAGCTTCTGCATTTCTCTGAGCAGATCGGCGGTTTTCTTGTATTCATAAGTATAGTAGGGGCGGCGCAGCAGATCGCGCACATAAAAAGGCTCCTTCGGGTCCAGCAGAATAAAATCCTTGATATTGATATGTCCGATGATGTGGTCCGGATCGGCATCGTCGTAGACAGGAATGCGGGTAAACATATCCCGGCGGAAGGTCTTCTGGACTTCCTCATAGTCTGCGGAGGCACTGACGCAGGTCATATCGATCCTGGGGATCATGATTTCCTGCGCCTCGGAATCGCCGAAGTCAAAAACGTTGTAGATCATCTTTTTTTCGCGGCCTTCGATGACGCCGTCCTCCCGGCCGACTTCGACATAGGTCCGCAGTTCCCGCTCAGTGAGCGTCTTCTTTTCATTCGGATCGACCTGGAACAGACGCATGAGCGCATCCGCCAGATATTGAATCACGGCGATGAGCGGCGTGAGAACCGTCATCAGGAAATGGATCACCGGCGCGTCCGCGACGGCAATCTGCTCGGCGCGGATCCGTGAAATGTTCTTGGGTGTGATTTCTCCGAACAGAATGATCAGTACCGTCAGAACGGCGGTGCCGACACTGACCAGTGATGTCCCGAACACGCGGATAATCAGCGCGGTGCACAGCGCGGAAGCGGAGAGATTGACAATATTGTTGCAGATCAGAATCGTGCTGAGCATCTTGCTGTACTGATCCAGCACCTGCAGTGCTCTGGCTGCGCCACGGTCCTTTTCCTCCGCCCGCGCCTTCAGCGAGACCTCGCTGACCGTGGAGTAGGCTGTCTCCGCAGAAGAAAACCATGCG
>JAFTFP010000066.1 GCA_017449485.1 Lachnospiraceae bacterium | reverse complement strand
TGCACGCGATCCCCTGTCAGCTCATCAATTGCTTCTGCATGTATTCCGACTACACGCCGCTGACGCTGGACGAGTGGATCGAAAACAAGAAGGCCCGTATGTCTCAGCCCTTCAGTCCACGGCTCTGACGGTCCATATCCTCCACGACAATATCATAGATTTCGCCCAGGCTCCGGCAGTATTCCAGAACCAGCCAGGGTTCATTGGTGTGGAAGTGCAGCTTGACTGTCCCCTTCTCCCCGAATTCATCTTCATCCGTATCGCCGGCAACGACCAGGCTGTCGCCCTGAAAAGTCTCGATAATGTGATCACGGATTTCATCAATCAGATCATCGCACTCATCATCGTCAATCCCGTACTTATCCAGAAGAAGCTGTGTGTCATAGCGAAACTCAATTGTCTGCTCCATTTTTATATACTCCTTTGCCTTAAGATCTTTCTCAACTGCCTGGTGCCAGCTGGCGTTTCAGGCGAAACTATTATAGCATGAATCACAGGAAGGGCCTATAATAATACATAAAATGCAGGAAAGGCAGTTCATACCTATGCGACTTCGCAACGTACCCGGCTCTATGGAAGCCATTGCAGAAAGCCCCTATGTCATACATGATCCGGAGCAGCGTCCGGGAAAATGGCACGCGTTCTTTGAAAACAACAATCCGATTCACCTTGAAATCGGCGTTGGAAAAGGCCGTTTTATTGTGGCCATGGCTGAACAGCACCCCGAGATCAACTATGTCGGTATTGAAAAGTATTCAAGCGTCCTGATCAAAGCACTGGAGAAAAAGGCCGAAAAACAGCTCTCCAATCTGATTTTTATCCGGGGGGATGCCGAACTGGTCACCCTCTGGTTCGGCCCCGGTGAGGTCGACCGGATCTATCTGAATTTCTCTGATCCCTGGCCGAAAAAGCGCACTGCCAGGCGCCGCCTTCCCTCAAAGGAATTTCTGCGCCGGTATGATCAGATTCTGGCTGACGGCGGCACGATCGAATTCAAGACCGACAACCGTGACCTTTTTGATTTTGCCGTGGAAGAAGTTCCGTTTTCCGTCTTCGAAATCGCTCAGATCACTTATGATCTGCACAATGATTTCGAGATGAACGCCGGCAATATCATGACGGAGTATGAAGCTAAATTCTCCGCCAAGGGCAATCCGATCTTCAAATATATTCTGCAGCGTAAATCCGCTGCAGACACAGCCCCTGCCTCATCGGGGCAGACCGCACAGGGAGAGAATGCATGACGCTGATAAAAGGCAGATCCTTCTTATATGCTTTATCTGCTTCCCTGCTGATGCAGGCCTTTGTTGTCATGCCCGGGCTTTCTGTTTCAGCAGAACCGGCGGACACTGTCCCTGGAGAAGACGCTCCCACTGAAATCGCCGAAGAATCAGCCCCTGTCCATTATGAAATCACGGATCCGGACTGGCCTGTTCCTCCACAGATCACCGCGGAAACGGCCGTTCTCCTCGAAGCGAATACCGGCATGATCCTGTACGGGAAGGACATGCACCGCAGAATGTACCCGGCCAGTACAACCAAGATGCTCACCTGTCTTCTGGCTGTTGAGAATCTTGATTTAAGCGACACCATCACCTTCTCTGAATCGGCAATCCACTCCGTCCCCGCCGACGGCTCTAAAATCGGAATGGATGTGGGTGAAACCATTACTGTCGAACAGGCCCTGTACGGCATTCTGGTCGGCAGTGCCAACGAAGTATCCAATGCCGTCGCGGAGAAAGTCAGCGGAAGCACGGAAGCTTTTGCCGCCCTGATGAATCAGCGGGCACAGGAGCTGGGCTGCACCGATTCCAACTTTGTCAACGCGCACGGCTACCATGATGACAATCATTACACAAGCGCCCATGACCTTGCGCTGATCGCCAAGGCTTTTTTCGATAACGAGACGCTTTCTGTCATCGGCAACACTCCGGTATATCACTTTCCAGCTACTGCCACACAGCCGGACGATTTCTATCTGGCCAACAAGCATCGGCTGATTACCGGTGAGACGCCGGTCGCCGGCGTTCTGGGCGGTAAGACCGGCTACACCTCTCTGGCCGGAGAAACGCTGGTCACCGGCATGGAGAATAAGGATCTGCGCCTGATCTGCGTTGTTATGAAGGATGCGCCGGGCGAACAGTTCACGGATACCCGCGCGCTGTTTTCTTACGGAACTGCCAGCTTTGCGCGGGAGAAAATCAGTTCTTTCGAAACCGACTATACGCTCGCAGAAGATGACTGGTTCCGGATGGGGGATGATCTGCTCGGAACCAGCGCCATGCCCTATTCTCTTTCTGAAACAGATTCTGTACTGGTCCCTGTCACCGCACAGGCCTCTGAGCTGGTTTCCATTCCGGGCGAAGGCGGCCTGATCCGTTATTATTTCAATGACACGGAGGTCGGAAACACCTGGCTGGTGCGAAATGATCAGGCTATTCTTGCTCTTACGCCTGAACAGATTGAACAGGCAAGCGCCCAGCCGGAAGAGTCTCTGGAGCAGCAGAGCGGCCCGCAGCGCACGCGGTTTTCAGAGGCGCTGGAGCGCTATCGCCGCCATATCTATTCTGTCAGCAGCACCGGAACCACCTATATTGATATCCGCTATGTACTTCTGACGATTCTGGCGTTGACCGCTGTTCTTTCACTGCTGATCAGCCTGATCAGCTATGTCAGCTCCTTCAATATTTTTGGCGGAAACCGCCGAAAAAGGAGACGGCGCGGAAACCGCACCGTCTACAATGATGATTATTTTGAACAGGATCCGGTGTATTTCCATCCGGGACGTTTCGACGACCACACCTATGATGACTCAAACTATTGACACACCCGCCTTTACCGGGTTCCTGCCCTTTTCTTTTTCTGAAGTGCATTCTGAATATTCTGATGCACTTCATCGGGACTTGCGCAGTGGCAGCTTCCGCAGCTGCCGCCGCTGCAGGAGGTGCAGCCGCCGCAGGACCCGCTCTTCAGATTCTTCTTAAGATCTCTGATGCACAGGTACACAATTCCAGCCAGTACGAGCCAGACTAAGATTTCTCCAATTCCCATTCTGCGGCAGCCTCCTTTCTGCTTTAATAATTTGCTTTATTATTTTGCTGCCTGAACACTGGTTACGCTCTTCGTGCCGACCTCAGGCTGATAGCCCTTCCGGAACAGCAGGTAGATCACACCGATCAGTGCCGCTGCAGCAACAATGGTCCAGAAGCCGAACGGAACAGCTCCGCCGATCAGTCCTGCCAGCTGATAGACAATCAGCGCCACGACATAGGCCCACAGGCACTGGAAGCCAACCGTTGCCCATGTCCATTTCGCGTTGTTCATCTCACGCTTGATCGCACCAATTGCCGCGAAGCAAGGTGCGCACAGCAGGTTGAAGATCATGAAGGCATACGCTGAGAAAGGAGTGTAATCTGCTGCAACGCGATCCCAGATCTGCTCGCCTTCCTCTCCCAGTTCTTCCTCGGAATCATCATAGTTGTACAGAACACCGAAGGTGCCGACGACTTCTTCCTTCGCAACCAGGCCGGTCACCGTCGCGACAGTAGGCTTCCAGGAACCGAAGCCGAGCGGATCGAAAATCCATGAGACACCGTTGCCGACGCTGGCCAGAACAGAGGCATCCATCGGATTGACTTCCTCCTCCGGAATATTCATCTTCGCCGCCAGCTGTGTATTGTATTCTGCTGTCCAGACAGTCTCATCCTCTGCCAGGTTGTCAACCAGTCCGAAATGTCCGTTGACGCTGCCGAAGCTTGACAGGAACCAGATGATGATAGAGGACAGAACGATGACGGAACCAGCGCGCTTGATGAAGGACCAGCCGCGCTCCCAGGTTGCCCGCAGAACGTTGCCGATCGACGGAACGTGGTATGCCGGCAGCTCCATGACGAACGGTGAGGGCTCACCTGCAAAGATCTTGAATTTCTTCAGGATAATTCCCGTGATGATAATCGAGGCAATGCCGATAAAGTAAGCACTGACAGCAACCAGCGGGCTTCCGCCGAACAGTGCGCCGCCGATCAGACCGATGATCGGGAGCTTTGCGCCGCAGGGCATGAAGGTTGTGGTCATTACAGTCAGCTTGCGGTCACGGTCATTTTCAATCGTACGGCTGGCCATGACACCCGGCACACCGCAGCCGGTGGCAACCATCATCGGTATGAAGGATTTGCCGGACAGACCGAACTGACGGAAAATACGGTCCATGACGAAAGCAACTCTGGCCATGTAGCCGATATCTTCCAGAATAGACAGAAGCAGGAACAGAACGAGCATCTGGGGAACGAAGCCGAGGACAGCGCCGACACCGGCTACAATACCGTCCTGAATCAATCCGTAGACGACCGAACCTTCCGCGACACCGAGTGCACCCAGGATCGTGTCGAACAGACCCGGCACCCACTCACCGAAAATCACATCGTTGGTAAAATCTGTTGCCGCAGTACCGATGGAAACGCTCCAGCCGCCCATGGAAATGGCATAAATCAGGAACATGACCAGAATAAAGATCGGAAGACCAAGAATCCGGTTGGTGACGATCCGGTCGATCTTGTCGGAAATCGTCAGCTCGTGCTTTTCACCCTGCTTATGTACCGCTGTCTTCGTCACTTCCGTGATGTAGTTGTAACGCGCGTTGGTGATAATACTCTCCGCGTCGTCATCCATCTCTTTTTCACAGTCGGCAATGTGCTCTTCAATATGTGCTTTTTCGGCCTCGGTCAGATTCAGCTTCTCCAGAATCTTTTCATCGCGCTCGAAGACCTTGATGGCGTACCAGCGCAGATTGACGCGGTCTACTTTGTTTTCGATGGATTCCTCAATGTGCGCAATTGCGTGTTCAACACTGCCGGTAAAGACATGCGGCAGCTCACCGGCCTTCCGGCCCTCTGCAAGCTTAATTGCTTCCTGGATGGCAGCTTCCGTGGAATCACCCTTCAGCGCGCTCATCTCCACAACCGGGCAGCCGAGCGCTTTGGAAAGCTTCTTCAGATCGATGGAATCGCCGTTCTTTCTGACCAGGTCAATCATGTTGATCGCTACCACAACCGGCAGACCGATCTCCAGCAGCTGAGTCGTAAGATAAAGATTTCGCTCGATGTTGGTACCATCGACAATATTCAGAATGGCGTCCGGCTTTTCCTCAACCAGATAATTCCGGGAGACAACCTCCTCCAGCGTGTAGGGAGAAAGTGAATAAATACCAGGCAGATCCTGGATCACAACTTCCTTATTGCTCTTAAGACGACCTTCCTTCTTTTCCACCGTAACACCCGGCCAGTTGCCGACGTACTGATTGGAGCCGGTGAGCGCATTGAACAGCGTTGTTTTGCCGCAGTTCGGGTTTCCGGCCAGTGCAATTTTGATTGCCATAACTAACTCCTCTCTAAAAAAAAGAATTTATTCCACTTCAATCATTTCAGCATCGCCCTTGCGGACAGAAAGCTCATAACCACGAATATTGAGCTCCATCGGATCACCCAGCGGTGCAACCTTGCGAACCTGAATCTCAACACCCTTCGTGATGCCCATGTCCATGATCCGGCGCTTTACGGGACCGTCCCCGTGCAGGCGCTTTACGACACAGGTTTCGCCAACCTTGACATCCTTTAAAGTCTTCATTTGTATAACTTTCTCCTTTCTCCCTCTTGAATCAGTCAGGTCAGGCTGTGATGACACGGTTCGCCATTTTTGCATCCAGCGCAATCCGTGCGTCCTTGACCTGAAGAATCACATTTCCATGATTGTTGCTGACAACGGTAATCTTTTCGCCGACCACAAAGCCAAGCTCTGCAAGATGCTGGCGGACATCGTCCGTTCCCATAATCCGCTGAATAATCACTGTTGTCCCAGCATTCACCATCGTTACCGGCATATCATTCCTCCTGAAGCTTTAACCCTCTTCAGAGGTTAGCTTATTCTAATCGCAAGTTATTATAAGCTAACTTTTCAACGGATTCAAGAAGATTTTACGGCGATCTTATGATCATAAAAAATTCCTCCCTTTCGGGAGGAATTTCATGTAGTTCTGTTGTTTAATGGTGACCGTTACGCCTGAGCATCCGGATCTGTTGTCTCTTCCGATTCCGTCTCCTGCACTTCTCCGGCTTCTGCTGTCTCATCTGATTCTTCAGAGAGCACTTCCTCGGAAGGATCATCTTCCATGCTCTCGCGTACCTTGGCAATCTTTACAACCTTCATGCCGGGATCCAGATTGATCAGCTTCACACCCTGTGTAATACGACCGACCGTAGATACATCGCTCATCCGGATCTGAATAATGATGCCGGCGGTTGTGATCATCAGCAGCTCACTGTCATCCGTCACGGCCTTGACACCAATCAGTTCACCTGTCTTATCCGTAATCTTATAGCACTTCAATCCCTTGCCGCCGCGGTTCTGCAGGCGGAATTCTCCGAAGTGAGTGCGCTTGCCCATGCCATTTTCCGTCGCAAGCAGCAGATCATCGCCCTGTGTATCGATCTGCATACCGACAATTTCATCATTCTCT
>JAFTFP010000065.1 GCA_017449485.1 Lachnospiraceae bacterium | reverse complement strand
CGTCGAACTCAATGACTTCGTCGACCAGCGGAAGCTTTTCATCCTGTAATTTCTTCCGGATATTCTCGCGCACTGCCTCAGGATTCTCTCTCAGAAACTTAATATCAATCATGACTTCCTCCTTTTAAAAGCATCTGCCGGTTTCCTCTGCTTCGACATACTGTCGTCCGGCGGGAATGCTGCATATTACTCTGTCTGTTTATTGGGCGTTTTCTTCCTCAGCGGATTCCTCCGCCAGCCCCAGCGCTCTGTTCAAAGCAATCTGTTCTTCCTTGCCCAGGTCCACATCGCTCTTGCCTCGCTTGACCTGCTTGACGTAGGTGTAGCAGCCATCGACACTGTGAACAGAGTTCAGAACAAATCCGTTGTTATTCTGATCCAGCAGTGCCAGTGCATAACTCAGCTTGCCGCCCATCTGATGAAAAGCGTCATACTTGATAATGCCGACCCGCTGGAAAACGGACTCAAGCCGGTAATAGATATCATCAATATAGGACTGTTCCGCCTTCATTGCCCTCTTCAGGTTGATGTTGTCTTCGTAGATCCGATCAATATCCTGCTCCAGACTGGCACCGGAATTTCCCCGCATGAACCGGTCGCACCGGGCGGTCAGATTCTGAACCCGCTTCCACAGGACAATCAGGAAAGCGGTCAGCACGATGATCACTACAAGCAAAATCAGACTCAGCACACCCAGATCCAGGCCGCCCAGACCAATTGCTGTCAGAAAATCACTCACAGCGCCCCCCTTTATTCCGCAGAAAGGATCTGGTCTATAATTTTTTCCAGGTCCTCATTGCTGTAAAACTCAATTTCCAGCCGTCCCTTTCCATTTGCCTTGGCTGAGATGGAAACCTTGGTTCCCAGACTGGCCTTAAGCCGCTCCTCCAGTGCATGGTAGTCGGACGTCGGGATTTCATTCTTCCCCAGTGCCCGGCGGGGAAGACGATCCTTGTTCTTGAGAAGCTTCTCAATATCACGGACACTTAAGTGTTCGTCAGCCGCCTTCTGAGCAAGTTCGAGCTGCAGATCAGGATCATCGATCATCACCAGTGCCCGGGCATGACCCGCGGAGATTTTCTCCTCGATCAGCATCTGACGGACCGGCTCGGTAAGCTTTAAGAGACGCAGCGTATTGGCCACTGTTGCGCGGTTTTTCGAAATTCTGGCCGCGACCTCTTCCTGCGTATAGCCGAATTCCTGCATCAGACGCTGATAGCCGAGCGCTTCTTCAATTGGATTCAGATCAACGCGCTGAATGTTTTCCACCAGCGCAATCTCTGCAATTTCCTTTTCCGACAGTTTCCGGATAATAATCGGAATTTCCTTCAGGCCGGCTTTCTGAGCGGCACGCCAGCGGCGCTCACCGGAGATGATCCGGTAGTGATCGCCCTCATCCGTGACAATCAGCGGCTCCACCACACCTACATTGCGGATGGATCCTGCCAGTTCCTCCAGTTTTTCCTCATTAAATTCTTTTCTCGGCTGCGTTCTGTCCGGCTCCACCTGGCTGATCCGGACAATCAGCGGAGAAGACTGCTCCATCTTCGTCGGTTCCTTCCCGCTGCCTGCGGAAGAGACCTTCACCTTCTGTCCTTCCGAGGCAGGGATCAACGCATCCAGGCCTCTCCCCAGACCATGTTTTTTAGCTGCCATACCCGTTTCCTCCAAATTTCCGGAACATCGCCCGATTTGTTACACCCTTCATCAACCGCGGATTACTTCTTCAGCCAATGCCATATAAGCCTCAGCACCGGAAGAGTGCGAATCATATTTTGTAATCGGAAGACCATGGCTCGGCGCTTCTGCCAGACGAACGTTCCGCGGAATCACAGTCTCATAGATTCTCTGCTGTACGTGTTCCTTAACCGTAGCCACTACCTCAGCAGACAGATTGGTGCGGGCATCATACATGGTGAAGACGATCCCCTCAATATCCAGCGTCTCGTTCAGGCGCTCCCGCACGAGATTAATCGTGTGAATCAGCTGGCTGAGACCTTCCAGCGCATAATACTCACACTGAATCGGAACCAGAACAGTGTCCGCCGCCACCATGGCGTTGACTGTCAGCAGACTTAAGGAAGGCGGACAGTCCAGCAGAATGAAATCATAGTCATCCCGGACAAAATCGATTGCATTGCGAAGAATAAATTCCTTTCCGCGCTGATCGATGAGCTCAATTTCCGCCGCGGCGAGATTTACATTGGAAGGAATCAGATCCAGATTCGGCACAACATCCTTCCGGACCGCTTCCCGGACAGCACAGTCGTCCAGCAGGAGCTCATAGACCGTGTGCTCTTCCAGATTCTTATTGATTCCGAAGCCGCTGGTGGTATTTCCCTGCGGGTCTACATCAATGACCAGGACATGCTTTCCTTTTTCTGCCAGTGCGGCAGATAAGTTGATTGTCGTTGTTGTTTTGCCGACGCCGCCCTTCTGGTTGGCGACTGCGATTACTTTACCCATTCAGACTACTCCTTCAGACCTCAGAGAATGCCGCTGTTTGTGCAGGGGTTTTTGTTTCATTTCCGCCTGTCACGGGCATCCTGTCATCAAGCGCACATTATAACATATTTTAAGTTCTTTTAAAACAGGACGGGTGCGTTTCAGTGCAGCGGCTCCTTTGCCGGAAGCCCGGCCTTTCTGGGATATTTTGCCGGCGTCTGTTTTTTCTTATGCAAAACAGCAAGAGCCCGGTGATATTCTGTCCCCGGCAGCGTGAACTCCCGCACCTGCACCGGCTCCGCGCCCAGTATCTTAGCAGTGCTGCCCAGGGCGCTGACTTCCTCGCGGATCTTATCGGATTTATAAGCGATAAAATCACCGCCGGCTTTCACGAAAGGCAGGCAGTACTCAGAAAGCACATTCAGATTGGCGACCGCCCTGGAGACAGCCAGATCATACTGCTCCCGGTGCGCCCGGTTGTGTCCCAGTTCCTCCGCGCGTGCATGAATGCAGACAACATTCGTCAGTCCCAGTACAGCGGCGGTGTCTTCAAGAAATCGAATTCGTTTGTTCAGAGAATCCATCAGCGTGACCTGCCAGTCCGGGAAAGCAATGGCCAGCACCATGCCCGGAAAGCCCGCGCCGGTCCCAACGTCGATCATGCGCAGGGCAGAAGAGGAGCCTTCCCGTTCTTTCAGAACTTCCAGAATACTCAGACTGTCCAGAAAGTGCTTCTCGTACACATCCACCTCTTCCGTGATGGCAGTGAGGTTCATCACCTCGTTCCACTTCACCAGGTTTTCATAGTACTTCCGAAGCT
>JAFTFP010000064.1 GCA_017449485.1 Lachnospiraceae bacterium | reverse complement strand
GGCACACCGGAATGAGTCGGTACGCGGACATTATTATCGATATCTCCCATGCCCAGCTGGATCATCCCTTCACCTATCGGATTCCGGAGGAACTTGCGGATCAGATCGGACCGGGAACGCTGGTTGATATTCCCTTCGGACAGGGAAATGCGCAGCGCAGCGGCTATGTCGTTGCGCTGAAGGATTCATGCGCCTATCCGGAGGAGAAGGTAAAAACCATTCTGGGACTTTCCGGGAAGCAGTCGGCGGGTACAGAGGACGCGGTGCGTCTGGCGGCCTGGATGAGCCGGAACTACGGTTCCACCATGATCACAGCGCTGAAGACCGTGCTGAGCGCCCGGCGGAAGGTAAAGCCGATCGAGAAGAAGGAGATTCTTCTATTGCTTTCCGAAGAGGCTCTGACAGAGCAGCTGGCCTTCTATGAGCGCAGACATCAGGTCGCGCGCCACAGACTGCTGAAGGCGCTGTCCGAGACGCCGGAGATTCCCTATGAACTGGTGACGGGAAAACTTCACGTGCCGCCCCAGACCATCCGGGCCATGAAGGAGCAGGGGATCATTGAAATCCGGAGCACACACCTGCTCAGAAACCCGGTCAGCCTGCAGGTGCGGGAAGACCAGCGAAAGCAGCTCAGCGATGCCCAGCAGGCGGTTGTGAACGGCTTCCTTTCAGATTTTGACCGGATCAATGCCATGGAGGGCGGGAACGCGGCAGAAGGAGCGGAGCCGGTTCCGGTCAGCTTGCTGCACGGGATTACGGGAAGCGGCAAGACAGAAGTCTATATTGCGGTGATCGAGGGGATCATCCGCCGCGGCCGCCAGGCCATCATGCTGATCCCGGAGATTGCGCTGACTTATCAGACACTGATCCGGTTTTACCGGCATTTCGGCGACCGGGTCTCGGTGATGAATTCCTCACTCTCGGAGGGCGAGAAGAGCGACCAGATGGAACGGGCCAGGCGGGGAGAGATCGATGTGATCATCGGCCCGCGATCCGCTCTGTTCACGCCTTTTCCGAATCCGGGCATTATTGTAATCGATGAGGAGCATGAGGGCAGCTACAAGAATGAGTCCATGCCGAAATACCACGCCCGGGAGACCGCCGTTGAAATCGCAAGGCTGCACCGGGGCGTCGTGCTGCTGGGCTCAGCCACGCCGTCTCTGGAATCCTATTACCGCACGGAGACGGGAGAATACCGGCGCTATGAAATGAGTGAGCGGCTCACGGGCGGATGCCTGCCGGAGGTGGAGGTGGCGGACCTGCGGGAGGAGCTGCGAAACGGCAATCGCAGCATTCTTTCTGTGCGGCTGAAAACGCAGCTGGACCAGACGCTGGAGCGGGGCGAGCAGGCCATGCTGTTCCTGAACCGGCGGGGCTTTTCCGGTTTTGTGTCCTGCAGAAGCTGCGGTGAGGTCATCAAATGCCCGCATTGCGATGTGTCCCTCTCTCTTCATAAGAACGGCAGACTGGTCTGTCATTACTGCGGGCATGAGGAACCGGCACCGAAAATCTGTCCCTCCTGCGGCTCCTCCTATATTTCAGGCTTCCGCGCGGGCACGGAGCAGGTGGAGGATTTCCTGAAGAAGGAATATCCTTCGGCGCGGATTCTCAGGATGGACGCGGATTCGACAGCCCGGAAGGGGGACTACGAGCGGATCCTGTCGGCTTTTGCCAACGAGGAAGCGGATATCCTGATCGGCACGCAGATGATCGTGAAGGGGCATGATTTTCCGAAGGTGACGCTGGTGGGCATTCTGCTGGCGGATATGTCCCTGTACGCGGGGGATTACCGCGCAGCGGAGAGAACCTTCCAGCTGCTGACGCAGGCGGCCGGCCGCGCGGGCAGAGGAGAGCAGCCCGGTCATGTAGTGATTCAGACCTATCAGCCGGAACATTACAGCATTGTCTATGCGGCACAGCAGGACTATCAGGGGTTTTACCGGGAGGAGATCGGCTACCGCGAGGTGCTGTCCTATCCGCCGGCCGCGCATATGCTGGCGGTGCAGGTCCTGTCGGACTCGGAGGACGAGGCGCTGGGTACAGCGGGGGATCTGCGGGGACTTGTGCGGGAGGATCCTGCACTGACCGTCATCGGTCCGGCGGCGGCTTCCTACGGGCGGCTCAAGGATCTGTATCGGTTTGCAGTCTATATAAAATCAGGAAATTATGATAAACTGGTTGCCTGTAAAGATGTCATGGAACAGGCTCTTATGGCCTTACAGGAGACACCGGGCAGACGCACCTCCATGGTGCAGTTTGATTTTGACCCGGTCAGCCCGTTCTGACAAGCGGGCTTGAAAGACGGTCTTAAGAGCTTTATGAATTTCACAGTTTTATTGGTTTAAGGAGAAAAGATGGCACTGCGCACGATTCGTGAAATTGGCGATCCGGTCCTGAACAAGAAGGCCAAGAATGTGACGGAGATGAATGACAGAATCCGCACGCTGATCGCCGATATGCTGGAAACAATGTATGAGTCAAACGGCGTCGGTCTGGCGGCACCGCAGGTGGGTATTCTGAAGCGGATTGTCGTGATCGACATTACGCCGGATGAGAGCTGCCCCCATGTTCTGATCAATCCTGTGATCACGGAGCAGGACGGCGAGCAGACAGGGATGGAGGGCTGCCTTTCCATTCCGGGCAAGCAGGGACAGGTGACGCGTCCCAACCATGTCCGGGTGCAGGCGCTGGATGAGAATATGCAGCCGATTGAGCTGGAGGGCGAGGAACTGCTGGCGAGGGCGATCTGCCATGAGCTGGATCACCTGGACGGTCATCTGTATGTAGAACTTGCAGAGGGTGAACTGGTCGATGTGCTGCCGCCTTCGGAAGAGGATGAGGAAGAATAAATTGAGAATCGTCTTTATGGGCACGCCGGATTTTGCCGTGCCGGTATTCAATGAACTGATCCGCGCCGGAGAGGAAGTGGTTCTGGCTGTCACGCAGCCGGACCGGAAGAGCGGGCGGGGCAAGGAAAGTACGCCGCCGCCGGTCAAACGTGCGGCTGCTGCAGCCGGCGTTCCGGTATTTCAGCCGGAAAAGATCCGCACGGATGAGGCCTATGCAGTGCTGCAGGAGGCCCGGCCGGATCTGATGGTCGTCGCCGCGTTCGGACAGATTCTTCCGCAGCGCGTGCTGGATCTGCCGCGGCTTGGCTGTGTCAATGTGCATGCATCGCTGCTGCCGAAGTACCGCGGCGCCGCGCCGATTCAGTGGGCAGTGATCAACGGTGAGAAGGAAAGCGGCATTACGATTATGCAGATGGATGCCGGACTCGACACCGGCGATATTCTGCTGCAGGAGAAGGTTGAACTGGATCCGGAGGAGACCGGCGAGAGCCTGTATGAGAAGTTGTCTGCTATGGGCGGGCGGCTGCTGGTAAAGGCACTGCCTTCCATTGAAGACGGAACCATTCAGCGGATTCCGCAGAAGGATGAGGATTCCACGTATGCCGGCATGCTGAAAAAGGAAATGGGCCGGATTGACTTCAGCCTTCCGGCTGCTCAGATTGAGCGGCTGGTGCGCGGCCTGAATTCCTGGCCGAGTGCGTACACCTTCCACAATGGCAGGCAGCTCAAAATCTGGCGCGCCCGGGTGCTGCCGGGGACGGCAGACGCAGAGCCCGGCCGGATTGTGCAGGTGACGAAGAAGAGCGCGGTGGTCGCCTGCGGGACGGACTGCCTGGAGCTTGTCGAGGTGCAGGCGGAAGGAAAGAAGCGGATGGACATCTCGCAGTTCCTTTTAGGAAATGCGCTGCACGAAGGCGAGATGCTTGGAGAGTAAAGGCCGGCCGGAATGTTCCTGAACAGGAACCGGCCGATGTTCCAGAAGAAAGGAGCGGACAATGGAGCAGTTTGCTTCGCAGTATCCGATGGTCAGAGGTATTTCGAACTATCAGCTGATGTATCTTCTGGTGATCGTATCAGCTGTTCTGTGTATGGCCGCCAGTGCGGCCGTCAGCTCGACCTATAAGAAATATGCACAGGTCCGCAGCAGAAGCGGACTGACCGGCGCGGAGACCGCCCGCCGGATTCTGGAAGCAAACGGGGTGAATGATGTACAGATTGCGCAGGTCGCAGGATCCCTCACGGATCATTATGATCCCGCTTCGAAGACTGTCCGGCTGTCACAGGCGACGTATAATTCCTCATCGGTCGCAGCGGTTGGCGTCGCGGCCCACGAATGCGGCCATGTGCTGCAGCATCATAATGGCTATATCCCGCTGCAGATCCGGACGATTCTGGTGCCGGCGGCGCGTCTGGGATCCAAAGCCGGTCTGCCGCTGATCTTTATCGGTCTGGTGCTCGGGCTGAACAATTCTCTTGCGAAGGCCGGTGTGCTGATGTTTCTGTTCAGCGTGCTGTTTCAGGTGGTGACGCTGCCGGTGGAATTTGACGCCTCTCACCGCGCACTGAAGATGCTGCAGTCAACCGGAACCCTCGATGAGGAGGAGACCGGCATGAGCAGGAAGGTGTTGACCGCCGCAGCAATGACCTACGTCGCTTCCGCTGCGAGTGCGGTGATTCAGCTGCTCCGGCTGATGATGATTGTGAACGGCGGCAGCGGCCGCAGACGGGACTCTTGAAACGGAAAAGAATGAGCGATAAGAATAATAAAAGCGAGAGGAAGATCGTGCTGGATCTTCTGATGCAGACAGAGCATTCACAGGCGCACAGCCATGTGCTGGTGCGCAGGGCATTGGACCGCTGCGGCGACCTTGAGGACGCACAGCGGTCTTTTATCAAAAGACTTTATGAGGGAACGCTGGAGCGGCAGATCGAGCTGGACCGGATCATTGATGATCATCTCAGGGATCCGTCCATCCGGCTGGGAAAAGCTGTTCGATGCGTGCTGCGCATGAGTCTGTATCAGATCTATTATATGGACGCTGTGCCGGATTATGCTGTCTGCAGCGAGGCTGGAAATCTTCTGCGCAGCCGCGGCTTATCTGCCCAGGTGCGGTTTGTGAACGGCGTTCTGCGCACTATTCTGCGGGAGAAAGAGGCAGGGCAGGGCCCGCTGTCCGATGATCAGGACAAGCCGGTGCCGCTGTCCGTTCGATATTCGATGCCGCCGCTGATTATTGACCTGTTTCAGAAGCAGCTTGGGGAGACCGAGACGCAGGCACTGCTGGAGCGGCTGCTGGAGAT
>JAFTFP010000063.1 GCA_017449485.1 Lachnospiraceae bacterium | reverse complement strand
GAGTGGGCGCAGGAGAAGCCGATCAGCGCGGACCGCATGCTGATCCGGGCGCTTTCCTGCTGGTTCAGAGAGGACGAACGCCGCAGAAGCCGCATCGCAGCACTGATGGGCGAAGAGGCATTCTATGAGCGCCTGCATCTGAATCCGGCTGAGGCGGCCGCCTATGAGGAGAGCGAAGATTTCCTGCAGGAAACGGTCACAGAGAAGGTGACGGCCTTAAGCGAGCTTCGTCATGAGATCGGCGGGAAGGTGATTGTTCCCGCGGAACTGGCAGCAGGCTTTACGGCGGACAAGGACCGCTCGAAGCAGGCGGTCAATCTGGCGACGGTGCAGGTTTACATGGACACCGGAAAGGGCTTCAGTGAGGAGGAGTCCTTCTTCGTCGAGAAGAATTACGGTGAGGAAGGTGTCATTGAATTCGAGATTCAGGTCCCCGCAGCGGCGCGCGGACTGCGGATTGATCCGGCGCTGTGTCCGTGTGTCGCAGCGCTGTGCAGTGCGTATCTTGCGCCGGCCGGGATGGAAAAGGATGAAAGCGGCCTGCAGCGCAGCACGCAGTTATTCAGAAAGTACGCAGTAAGCAACGGAATCCGGACGGGCGAGGGCAGCTGGCTGTTTGCAACGCCGGATCCGAATCTTGCCTGGGATATGAACAGGCTTCGCCGGAAGACGGGCGTGAAAGGGGATGCCGGGCTGCACATTCAGCTTCAGATGGCAGGCCTGCCGTCCACGCTTTCGGAACAGATTAGACAGGGTACCATAAGGAGCACACAATGATCAGGGAAAAGATCAAGCAGGTTCTCTGTGCGAGGAGAACAGATCGATATGAGAAGGAGCTGGCGGACAAGGAAGCGTCCTACGCAAACTGGTATCGCACCCATAAGCGGGTTCTGAAGCAGCAGCTGGAGGAAAAGGATCACACGGCGGGCGAAAAGCTCACGATGGAGGTGGTTCGGTATTCCCACCTGCGCAGCTATATTCTCTCGGGTGAGAAAAAGCCGGACATCATCATTGCCTGCGACGATGACGGAAATTTAAGCGGCAAGGCGCGGACCCTGATCAGCGATTTCTTTGCTGAGAATCCCCGCATCAATCTTGTGTATGGAGACGAGGACCGCATCGATGAGAATGGAGACCTGTGCGACCCCTGGATGAAGCCGGACTGGTCGCCGGATACGTTCCTGTCCACGTTTTATTTCGGAAGCATCTTCGCCTTCCGCTCAGAGATTCTTTCCATCATTAACCCGCAGGCGGTGCGGGCGCAGGATGTGGAAAACCGCGCCAAGATCGAGCGGGATTCGGAGCGGGAGAAGGAGGCCAGAGAGCGCGAGCCCGATGATGTTCTGCGCACCTGGATCTATGGAAAGCTGTGCCTGAGGATTGCACAGGCGGACGGCGGCTTTGAAAAGCGCCACAAGAACCGCTTCCCCATCGGGCACATCCGCGAAATCCTGTTCCATGCTGCACAGGTTCCGGAGCCCTGGGATTCCAGACTGATCCGGTCTTCCCTGACCGGCCGCTATTCCAGTGCTTCTGCGGCCACCAGACTGATCAGCATCATTATCCCCAGCAAGGATAATCCGGAGATTCTGGCCCGCTGCATTCAGACGATTGAGCAGTACACCATCTCCTCTCCTTACGAGCTGGTGATTGTGGACAATGGTTCCACACCTGAGAATCAGAAGAAGATCCGGGCGATTCTGGAAAAGCACAACGAGTACGGCAGCGCAAGCTATCTGTATCAGGAGATGCCGTTTAATTTCTCCAGAATGTGCAACCTCGGCGCACAGAGGGCGAACGGCGAACTGCTGCTGTTCCTCAATGATGACATTGAGATCCGCAAGCCCGGATGGCTCTCCTACCTTTCCGAGAAGGCCAAGCTGCCCTACGTGGGTGCGGTAGGCATGAAGCTGCTCTATCCCGGCTCGGATATTATTCAGCATGCCGGCGTGGTCAACGTGCGGCTCGGCCCGATTCATAAGCTGCAGTTCTGCGATAACCGGGATGTGCTGTATTTCGGCTACAACAAGGGCGTGCGGAATGTCATCGCAGTGACCGGTGCCTGCCTGATGGTGCGGGCGAACCTCTTCAAGGAGATCGGCGGCTTTGACGAAGAGAAATTCGCGGTGGCCTTCAATGATATTGACCTGTGCTACCGGATTTATGAAAAGGGCTATTATAACGTCGTCCGCAACAACATGTACCTGTATCACCACGAATCGCTGAGCAGGGGAGATGACCGCAAGGATAAGGTGAAATCGCTGCGGCTCTCTCAGGAGCAGGAGAATCTTCTCCGCGCGCATCCGGATCTGTTCGGACAGGATCCGTTCTATCATCCGTACATGACACAGAATCCCGCCATCACCACCTTTGAGATCGGGATTGAGGACGCCATTCTGGAGGGTCTGCCGCTGAACGCGCCTGTGAAGCGGACCAAGGCCCTGCCGGATCAGTGGTTTGATCCGGTGCTGCGGCTGGGTGTTGAAGGCGCGGGCAGTCTGCAGGAGTATTACCGCGGCCCCTTCGCCGGGCCGGAAGAGAAGGGCTATTACGTGCGCGGCTATTCCTTTGTCATCAATGCGGACAACTCCAACTACGACAGAACGCTCCTGCGGCGCGCGGAGCACGGCGTGGCAGTTTATGAGGGACCGTTGGAGACCGTATATCGGCCGGATATCGCGAGAAATCTGACGGATCAGATTCATGACAAGCTCACGGGCTTTGCCTGTGTTATTCCGGCCCACTCGCTGCCGGCCGGCAGTTATGTGGTCGGCATGCTCGCGCAGGACAAGACCGGGCGAGGCAGGATTGCAGCGTGGTCGGATGTGCACCTGAAAATGGATTAAGAGTATAGAATATGGGCGAAATCAATTATCAGGAAGAATATGAAAAAGAGCGCGTGAAGGCAGCGTATCTGGCGGACCGCGTGGCGCAGCTGGAGGATCAGGTGGACGACCTGGAGTTCAAGCTGAATCGGATCAAGAATAATCCGCTCTGGATGGCGTCAGGGCCGGCCCGGAGTGTCTATCATTTTGTG
>JAFTFP010000003.1 GCA_017449485.1 Lachnospiraceae bacterium | reverse complement strand
TGCAGACTACGCAGTGCTGCCCATCGAGAATTCCACGGCCGGCATCGTATCGGAAAACTACGACCTGCTGGTCGAATTTGAGAACTATATTGTGGGGGAACAGATTATACGGATCGAGCACTGCCTGATGGGTGTGCCGGGGGCTAGCCTGGAAGACATCCGCCGTGTCTACTCGCATCCGCAGTCGCTGGCGCAGAGCGAGCGGTTCCTGCAGGAGCATCTTTCCTGGCAGCAGATCGGCATGAAGAACAACGCCTTTGCGGCCCAGAAGGTGGCACAGGAGAAGGATCCTGCCCAGGCGGCGATCGCCAGTGCCTACGCGGCACAGGCGTACGGTCTGGAAATTCTGCAGAAGGGTGTCAATCAGGCCCGGAACAATTCCACCCGGTTCATCATTGTCTCACCTCGCAAGATCTTTACAGATAAAGCCGACAAGGTCAGCCTGTGCGTGGAAATCGCCCATGAAAGCGGTGCGCTGTATCATCTGCTTTCCCATATCATTTACAACGGGCTGAACATGGTGAAGATCGAGAGCCGGCCCATCGAGGACCGGAGCTTCGAATACCGGTTCTTTATCGATTTTGAAGGCAAGCTGACCGATCCGGCTGTCCGCAGCGCACTGCGGGGCATCCGGGAAGAGGCCAGACACATGCGGATTCTGGGCTGCTACACCAGTGCGCACAATTGATATACAGAAAGATCAGATTATAAGACAGAGCATAAAACCGGAATCAGGATAGACATACAAGGGGTTTGCAGAGCTGATCATTTGGGGGGAGAAAAAGCAATGGCAATCCGTACTTTTGCAGCAATGGATATCGGAAGCTATGAGCTGGAGCTGAAGATTTTCGAGGTTTCAAAAAACCGGGGGATCCGCGAGATCGACAGCATCGTGCACAGAATTGAACTGGGTACGGATACGTATCGGACCGGCAAGATTACGAGCCGGCACGTCGAGGAGGTCAAGAAGACGCTCCTGGATTTCCGCCGCATCATGAACAGCTATGGGACGAAGGACTACAAGGCCTACGGAACCAGCGCGTTCCGCGAGATGCAGAACGCCTCGGTCATTCTTTCCCAGATCGAGCTGGAGACGGGCATCCACATCGACATTCTAAGCAATTCGGAACAGCGATTCCTGGATTACAAGTCGATCGCCAGCAAGGGCGAGATGTTCAATCAGGTCATTGAGAAGGACAGCGCCATCGTCGATTTCGGCGGCGGCAGCATTCAGATTTCCCTCTTTAACAAAGACCGCCTGGTGACGACACAGAACCTGCGCCTGGGCGTCCTGCGGATTCATGAGCAGATTCACAATCTGGACGCCGGAAGCCATGCGGTGGGACCGCTGATTCAGGAGCTGGTCGACGCACAGATTCTTCCGTTTTCCAGACTGTATCTGAAGGACCGCACCGTCCGCAACATCATCCTGGTGGACGACTACCTGTGCGCGCTCATGCGGCAGCGGGGCATCAGTCAGCTGTCCATGTCGGAATTCTCCGAGCTGATGCAGCGCATTCATGTCTATAACCGGCAAAATCTGGCCCGGATTCTGGGCGTGCGCGATGACAACATCCCGCTGATCTTCATCAGCGCGGTCATGCTCAGCCGGATCGCAGAGGTGATGAAGGCAGAGAATATCTTTATTCCCGGCGTGACGCTGTGTGACGGCATCGTCTATGAATATGCTGAGAAGCAGAAGATCCTGCCGCCCTCGCATGATTTTGAAGGAGATATCATCGCCTGTGCCCAGAATATCAGTAAGCGCTATAAGGGCAGCCTGGAGCGCAGCAAAACGCTGGAGAGCATCTCACTGAAGATCTTCGAGGCGACGAAGAAGATTCACGGCCTGTCTCATCGGGAGGAGCTGCTGCTGCGGATCGCCGCAACACTCCATGATTGCGGACGCTATATCAGCATGGTGAATCTGGCACAGTGCTCCTACGACATTATCATGGCGACGGAGATCATCGGCCTCTCCCATAAGGAGCGGGAGATTGTCGCCAATGTGGTGCGCTATAATCACGAACCCTTCGTGTATTATGAGCAGCGCGCGGGCCTTGTGGGACAGTCCGGCAGCGCGGCGAGTCTGTCCGGAATCAGCGAGGCGGATTATCTGGTGATCGCCAAGCTCACCGCGATCCTGCGGGTAGCCAACGGCCTGGACCGGTCTCACCGGCAGAAGTTCGAGAATATCCGCGTGCAGGTGAAGGACAGAGAACTGGTCATCCAGGTACGGACAGACCAGGATATCACGCTCGAGAAAGGCATGTTCGGCAAGCGGGCCGCCTTCTTCGAGGAAATATACGGTATTCTTCCAGTGATTAAGAAGAAAGGCTGAGGCGGAATCCGGAATTCCGGAGCGCTTTTTAACAATGGGGAAAGCTTAACAGCAGCAGAGGGGTATGAAAGTGAAAACGGGAAAACAGACACAGGAACGGGGAAAAGAGTTTTATTCCAATCCGGAATTTTATCAGAATCGCGAGCTGTCCTGGCTCGAGTTCAACAGAAGATGTCTGATGGAGGCGCGCAGGAAGGAGACGCCGCTTTTCGAAAAGCTGAAGTTTCTTTCCATCACCAGCTCTAATCTGGATGAGTTCTTCATGGTACGCGTCGCTTCTCTGCAGGATATGGTCAATGCGGAATATACCAAGCCGGATATTGCGGGCATGACGCCGGGGAAACAGCTGAGCGCCATCCTGGATGCCGCGCACGAATTTGTGCAGCTGCAGTACTCCACTTATAACCGGATGCTGCTTCCGGCGCTGACGGAGGCGGGGCTGGAGATTGTGCAGAGCGTGGAAGAGCTCAGCACAGAGGAGAAGGATTATCTGGACCGCTACTACGAGACGGACATTTATCCGGTTCTGACACCCATGGCGGTGGACTCCTCAAGACCCTTCCCGCTGATTCTGAATAAGACGCTGAATCTGGGCGCGCTGCTGCGCAGAAAAGGCCAGGATACCGGCCTGCTCGGACGCGGCAAGAAGGGCAAGAAGAAAAAATCTGCCGAGGGGCTGGATTTTGCGACGGTTCAGGTTCCGAGCGTACTGCCGCGGTTTATTGTTCTTCCGGACGCGAAGCGGGGAGAAGATTCTGATGCCAAAGCAGCTGCGCCGGTCCGGATTATTCTGCTGGAGGATGTGATCCGGTATCATATGCCGCTGCTGTTTACGGGCTATGATGTCATCTGCGTGGATACCTTCCGGATCATGCGCAACGCGGATCTGTCGATCGATGAGGACGAGGCGGAGGATCTGCTGGTTGAGATCGAGAAGCAGCTGAAAAAGAGACAGCGCGGACAGACGATCCGTCTGGAAGCAGATTCCGACATGGACAAACGCCTCTTAAAGCTGCTGAAGGAGAACCTGAATCTGGCGGATTCGGAGGTCTTTTCCATTGACGGGCCGCTGGACCTGACCTTCCTGATGAAGGTTTACGGGCTGCCGGGTTTTGACCATCTCAAGGAACACGGCTATGAGAAGCCGCAGGAGGTACCGGAGCTGCCGGCCGGGTGCGATCTGTTTGCGCAGATCCGAAAGGGCGATATCTTCCTGCATCATCCCTATCAGAGTTTTCAGCCAGTGGTGGATTTCGTCGCTGCGGCAGCGGATGATCCGGATACGCTGGCTATCAAGCAGACGCTGTACCGGGTGAGCGGCAATTCGCCGATTGTGCGGTCCCTCTCGCGGGCAGCAGAGAACGGGAAGCAGGTCACGGTACTGGTGGAGCTGAAGGCCCGTTTCGATGAAGAGAACAATATCGGCTGGGCGAGGATGCTGGAGCGCGCGGGCTGTCACGTGATCTACGGTCTGGTCGGCCTGAAGACGCACTCCAAGATCACGCTGGTGGTGCGCCGGGAAGAGGACGGCATCCGCCGCTATGTGCATCTGGCCACCGGCAATTACAATGATTCAACGGCCAAGCTTTATACGGATGTGGGCCTTCTGACCTGCCGCGAGTCCTACGGAGAGGACGCGACGGCTGTCTTCAATATGCTCTCGGGCTACTCCGAGCCGCGCGCATGGAACTGCCTGTCGCTGGCTCCGCTCTGGCTCAAGGACAGACTGCTGTATCTGATCCGCAGAGAGCGGGACAATGCACTGAACGGAGAGACGGCGCGGATCCGCGCCAAGATGAATTCGCTGTGTGATCCGGATGTGATTGCAGCGCTGTATGAGGCCAGTGCCGCGGGCGTGAGAATCGATCTGATTGTCCGTGGAATCTGCTGCCTGCGCGTCGGCATTCCGGAGGTCTCGGAGAACATCACGGTGCGCTCGATCGTGGGCAACTTCCTGGAGCACAGCCGCATCTTCTGCTTCGAGAACGCGGGCATTCCGCAGGTCTTTGCCGCCAGCGCGGACTGGATGCCGCGCAACCTGGACCGCCGTGTGGAGATCATGTTCCCGCTGGAGGAGCCGTCGATCGCCGAGAAAGCCATTCATATCCTGGATCTGGAGCTGGCGGACACAGAACAGGCATCCCTGCTGATGCCGGACGGCAGCTATGAGCGGGTGGATCGCCGCGGAAAAGAGATCGTCAATTCCCAGAAAGTTTTCGGAGAAGAGGCAAAACGCGCCGCCGAGCAGAGCAGGGGCGACGCGCGCAGAACCAGAGTTTTCATTCCGGAGACATCGGAAGGACATGAGGCGTAAAGCCTCCGGCAAAAGCCGATATCATTCAATACTGATCGAGGAGATCAAGCATTTCCCTCGCCGTTACCACATCGGGACGGCGGGGGATTTTCTTTAAGGATTCCTGTATGGGATATTCCCCGTTATCGCGTCTGCGCATGACAACCTGATAGAAGGGAAGGCCGAGATTGAGAAGAGCCAGATCCTCGCTGGCGGAAGGATCCACCGGGAGAGCGTATTTGCAGATCACATTCAGCAGATTCCGGACAGACTGCTCAGGCAGTGAAAAGCGCTTGTCACTTAAAACCTGGCGATATTTTTCCAGAATTTCCGGGCTGACAAGGGGAATCACCTCACCGGTTGTGATGCGGTCAATAATGCCGACGGCAGCTGCGTCGTCATGATTGGTGGGAAGTGCACTGAGCAGAACGTTGGTGTCATAAACAGCAAAACAGGTCATCGCGTGGACTCCTTTCTTTTCCGACTTGACTTTACGGCATCTGAAGCGGTGTGTGAGACGCTCCCCTTCACAGAAGCGGGGGAGGTGATTTCAAACGGGATTCTCCGCTCCCGCACAACGGCACGTGCGAATACGTTAAACGCGGTTGTCGCGGTCATACCGAATTCGGAGCACAATGCGTCGAATTCTTTTTTCAGTTCTTCATCCATCCGGATGCTGAAGGTCTGCTGCGCCATCGGCTGACTCCTTTTCTGCTGTCTGAAAATCCTTTAAAACAATCTCTTCTGGTAAGTGGAAAATCGTGATAATGCCGGCATTTCCGGCTGATATTATTATACCCTAACTGTGTTCGAATTTCAATAAAAACATGCAGAAATTATATAAAATTAAATAAAATATAACACACAAATAACGGGGCATAACCGGGATAAAATCGACATAAGACGAAAACAGCTGTGGTAAAATAAATGGATAAGGGGGTGAAGACGATGAAGAAGAATGAGTTTACGTTTCAGTCTGCGGACGGTATCAATCAGATTCATGTCATTGAATGGATTCCGGAAGGGAAACCGCGTGCCATTCTCCAGATTGCTCATGGCATGATCGAATATATAGACCGGTATGACCGGTTTGCCTCTTTTCTCGCCGAACGTGGTTTTTACGTCGTCGGCAACGATCACCTGGGGCATGGCCTGACGGCCGGCAGCAGCGCAGATCTGGGCTTCTTTCATGAGAGCCGGGGCAATGAGTTCGTGATCCGTGATCTGGATCAGCTTCGGAAAATCACGGAGGAGAAATATCCGGACGTCCCATATTTTGTCATGGGACACAGTATGGGCTCCTTCCTGATGAGACAGTATATCGAGATGCATGGAAAGGGGCTTTCCGGCGCCATCATCATGGGGACGGGCTCTCAGCCTGAGAGTGTTCTGAAGCTGGGCAAGCGGCTGTGCAGTCTGATCGGCGCGGTGCGCGGAAAGAGATACCGCAGCAAAATGGTGGATTTCATGGCCTTCGCATCAAATAATAATGGGATTAAGAATCCCCGCACGACGCACGACTGGCTGACGAAGGACACGGAGGTGGTTGACCGTTATCTGAAGAATCCGCTCAATACCTTCCGTTTTACGGTGCAGGCTTATTATGATATGTTTTCCGGGATTGAATACTGCCAGCAGAAGGAGCATATCGAGCAGATTCCGAAGAATCTGCCGATTCTGGTGGTCTCCGGCGCGGAGGATCCGGTGGGCGCAAACACTGTGGGAGTAAAGCAGGCCTATGAGGCGCTGAAGGCAGCAGGGCTTCCGGCACAGCTCAAGCTCTATCCGGGCGACCGGCATGAGATTCTCAATGAGCTGGATTACGAGACCGTGCAGGCGGACCTTCTTCAGTGGCTGGAAACGGCGCTGGAGAATAAAAATGCGGAGAGCAGAGTATGAAACTATTGTATGCAGAAGATGAGCCGGCGATGGCGGAAGCTGTCACGGATGTCCTGAACTTTCACAAGTACCAGGTTGATCACGTGGAGGACGGCGAGCAGGCCCTGGACTACGCGCAGGCCGGCGGCTATGACGGGATCATTCTGGATGTGATGATGCCGAAGATGAGCGGGCTGGAGGTCCTCAAGGCGCTGCGCGCGCAAGGAAACCGCACGCCGGTTCTGCTGCTGACAGCGAAGACGCAGGTGGAGGATCGGATTGAAGGCCTGGATCTGGGCGCGGATGATTACCTTCCGAAGCCCTTTGCCATGGGCGAGCTGCTGGCGAGAATCCGGGCGATGCTCCGGCGCCGCGAAACATTTCAGCCGGATATTCTGTCTTTCGGGGATCTTACTTTGAATCCGGCGGGATCGGAGCTTTCCTGCGGCGATCAGTCCGTTTCGTTGTCCAGGCTGGAGTACCGGATGATGGAAGCGCTGATGACCAACAGCGGCATCTGCCTTTCCACGGAGGATCTGCTGAACAAAGTGTGGGGCTATGACACGGATGCGGATGAAAGCTCCGTGTGGGTATATCTTTCTTATCTGAGAAAACACCTTCAGGCGCTGTCTTCAGGCGTGACGATTGCCGTGCGGCGGGGTGTGGGTTATACGCTGCGGTCCGGCAAGGACATGCCGGGAAGTGAGCAGCAGTAAACATAAGGAGAGCAGACTGTGATCCGGACGCTTCAGAAAAAATTTGTCATTACGGCTATGGCAGCGATATCGATCCTGCTGCTGGTGCTGCTTCTGGGCATCAATATTACCAACAGCGTGCTGACCAGGCAGCAGAGCCTTCAGATGCTGGACCTCATCGTGTCAAGCGGCGGACAGCCTGAGATCAATCTGCGCCCGCCGGCAGAGCCGAGAGATGAGATGGAACAGATGGATCAGATGGAGCCGCCGCCGCAGGAGCGGGGAGAAATGCCCAGACAGAATCTGTTTTTCCGGATCAGTGCGGACAACGCCATCGGCGCGCGATTCTTTGTCGCACATTATCAGGAAGACGGGACGGTCAGTGCGGACACCTCCCGGATCTTTGCCGTGACACAGGAGGAGGCGGCCTCGATTGCGGAGGCGGTCTTTCAGAAGAACCAGAAGGAGGGCGTGACCGGAAGCTTTCTCTATCGGATCGTAGAAGGCCAGCCTGCAGAAGGTTATTTTCTGGATATTTCTCAGCAGAAGAGACAGACAACGGAAGTTCTTCTGGTGACGGCACTGGCTGCCGCTGCCGCATGGATTCTGATGCTGCTTCTGGTGATTTTCCTGTCCGGCCGGGCAATCCGGACCATTGAGGAGAATATGGAGCTCCAGAAGCGCTTCGTGACGGATGCGGGCCATTAAATCAAGACCCCGCTGGCG
>JAFTFP010000062.1 GCA_017449485.1 Lachnospiraceae bacterium | reverse complement strand
GGATATCCCGGGTCAGGTGAATGGCGTCGAATTCGCAGCGGGTGGTACACAGGCCGCAGCCGATGCACTTATTGAAGTCAACGGTGGTGGCGCCGCACTTCAGGCATCTGGAAGCTTCTGTCTTCACCTGTTCCTCTGTCAGCGGCAGGCGCAGATCGTGGAAGGTCTCGCGGGCCTTGCCGGCTTTGGAGCCGGGGCGCTGACGTCCGGCATTATCGTAGGACTCAATGCGGATGTCGTCGCGGTCCAGCTCGATGAACTCACGCCGATCGCGGCCGATCGTCAGAGACTGTCCGGGATGCACATAGCGGTTGATGGAAACCATGCCTTCTCTTCCGTCTGCAATGGCATCAATCGCAAAACGCGCGCCGTGATGAATGTCGCCGCCGATGAAGATGTCCGGCTCTGCCGTCTGGAGGGTGACCGGGTCTGCGACCGCGGTGCCGTTACGGCGAAGCTCTACCTTCGTTCCATCCAGAAGATGGCCCCACTCTGCGGACTGGCCGATGGCCATCAGCACAGAGCTGCAGGGAACGGTGATGGTGTCGTTCTCATCATACTGCGGGGCAAAACGTCCCTCTGCGTCCTTGACGGCGGTGCAGCGCTTGAAGACAATGCCGGTGACCTTTCTGGTCATGGTGCCGTCTGCGCCTGCTGCCTCTTCCGTCAGGATTTCCTTCGGTCCCCAGCCGCAGCGGATCACAATGCCCTCTTCCTCGCACTCGGCCACTTCATCTTTTGCCGCCGGCATCTCTTCGCGGGATTCCAGGCACAGCATGGTGACGGTGCCGTCGGTTCTGCGAAGCGCCGCTCTTGCCACGTCGGCTGCCACGTTGCCGCCGCCGACCACGACGATGTCGCCGCCGGAAGGAATGCCGGAAAGGTTCTCAGCTCCGGCGGATTCTGCCTTCCCGCCTGCAGCTGCTGTATCCGCATCCAGATCCGCAAGTCTTCTTAAGAACTCTACGCCGGAGAGCACGCCCTGTGCGTCCTCGCCCGGAACACCGGCCAGGCGTCCGCCCTGCAGGCCGATTGCGATATAGAATGCCTTGTAGCCCTGTGCGCGCAGCTCATCGAGGGTCACATCCTTGCCGACCTCGACGCCGCAGCGGATCTCGACGCCCATCTTGCGGAGGATTTCGATCTCGCCCTCCAGGACGTCTTTTTCCAGACGGAAATTCGGGATGCCGTTCATCAGCATGCCGCCCGGTCTCTTTTCCTTCTCAAATACCGTGACGGGATAGCCGTCTTTTCTGAGATAGTAAGCGGCCGAAAGTCCCGCCGGGCCCGAGCCGATCACGGCGATGGGGAATTCATCCCACTGCTTGCCGTCCATGTTGTCGCAGATCGGAATAAAGGCATCCGGATTCTGCAGCTCGTACTGGCACAGGAATTTCTTGATTTCATCAATGGCCACCGGCGAGTCGATCGTTCCTCTCGTGCAGCGGTCCTCGCAGCGGCGGTTGCAGACCGCGCCGCAGACAGCCGGGAACGGATTGTCCTGACGGATCAGGCGCACCGCTTCCTCATAGCGGCCCTCCGCCGCCATCCGGATATAGCCCTGGACAGCCAGATGGGCCGGGCAGGCTGTTTTGCACGGGCTGGCTCCCGTATCGTAGCAGTTGATCTTGTTGTGGTCACGGTAATCCGGATCCCACTTGTCTTCGCCCCAGATGTGATCATCCGGCAGCTCATGGACCGGATATTTCACCTTGGAGCCGTCCGCTCTGCACAGCTTCTGGCCGAGCTTCGCCGCACCGGCCGGGCACACCTCCACGCATTTGCCGCAGGCCACGCACTTTTCCGCATCCACGTGCGCACGGTATGCTGAGCGCGACATATTCGGTGTGTTGAACAGCTGTGAGGTTCGAAGTCCATAGCAGCTTCCCGGTGAACAGTTGCAGATGCCGACGATCCGGTTCGGGCCGTCCAGATTGGTGATCTGATGCACATAGCCCTTGCGCTCGGCCCGCTCAATGATCTCCATGGCTTCCTCGCGGGTGATGTAGTGCGCATCCTTGCCGCTCTCCACCAGGAACTCCGCGATGTCGCCGACACCGATGCACATATAGCCCTCGATATCGCCGACGCCCTCGCCGCGGTAGCGCTGCGCCTTGCGGCAGGCGCAGACCATGGTGCAGAACTTGTCATTCTTCTGAAGCCAGTGAGAAAGATGCTCCACACTGACGGATTTGGTTCCTGCGTCGATCGCCTTCTCCACCGGAATGACATGCATGCCGATGCCGGCGCCGCCCGGCGGCACCAGTTTGGCCGCCAGCTCCAGGGGCTCCTGGGGCGCCAGATTGAACATGGTCGCCACCTCCGGATGCTCGTCCGCCAGCGTCGGATGCTCCACCATATACTCGCCGGAGCCCACGACCCACTTCGGAATCCAGTACTGAATGTGCTGATCCGCATTGTCGCGGTTCTGCTCCAGAATACCGATCCACAGCAGATGGTCGATGATCTTCTGCGCCTCTTCTTCAGACATATTGTTCCGCTCAGCCAGCTCCTTCGTCACCAGTCCGGTGCGGCGCTTCTTAAAACTGAGCATGAATTTTACTTCTTCCTTGGTCAGCAGCCGGTCCAGAATCCAGAAATCCATATGGTTTTCCTTCATTCCGCCCGGGAGCTTGCGCGGGATGTTATCCGTGATCATCAGTGCCAGCTTCCGGACCAGCTCCGCCTTCTCCGGATCCTCGCAGCGATGCTCCGTCTGCGGATAATCCCACTCATTTACATGAATTCTCGGATTGACTTCCTTTACCATTTCTACCCCCACCTTGCATTTTGCTGCTTTTTTCCTGATTCAATACAGACGCATACTTCGATGCAAGCGAAACTGTATTGTCATTTTTATTTTTCTTTTTAGTTCAATACAGGCTCAGCCTGCAGCCCGCTCGGAATTGTATTTAATCCCGGAGTTTATTTCTTGTTTCAATACAGGCTCACACTGCAGTACAGACAGAACTGTATTGTCATTCTGTGTTTTCTTTTTAGTTCAATACAAGCCTAACAGGTAGCCTGCCTGAAATTGTATTGAATTCCAGAGTTTCCTTCCTGATTCAATACAAGCATAGTTTGTTAAATAATCGGAATCTTCACCACCAGATCGCTGACCGGATAAGCCGAGCAGGCGTGGAACCAGCCCAGCTCCTTATCCTCGCGCCGGCGGCCGTCGCCCAGCGGAGAGACGAAGATATCGCCCGAAAGCAGCTGAGACCGGCAGAAGCCGCACTCGCCGCCCCGGCAGTGCGTGTCGACCGGAATGGCTGCGCGCTCCAGCGCAACTGCAACCGGCTCATCCGCTCTGGCCGGAATCACATCCTTCTGAATCCCGCGGACAACCGTCAGCTGAAAGGTCTTTCCGATCTGATCCTCCGGGAAGCCGGGAATCTGCTTCACATTGCCGGGCTGTGCCATCACATCGTGGCGGAAGCGCCGCAGCGTGATGCCCATCTCCTCCATGGAGCGGCTGACAGCGCGGTACATGGCGAGCGGTCCGCAGAAGAAATAGGAAGTGTCGATCTTCTTCGCGCCTTCTTCTGTGCCGACACAGTCGATGCCGCAGGAATACTTCTCAATCAGTTCGCGGGTCACAAAGCCCTTCTCACCGGTCCAGTCCGGATCGTCCGACATGATGTGAATCACCCGGACCTGTCCGCCGGTTTTCTTTCCCGCTGCGATCAGGCCGGCATTGCGTTCCGTGCAGGCCCGCTCTGCTGCAGAGAGCTGCTCTCCGCAGACAATATCATCCGACTTGACGCTGCCGAAGAGAATCGTCAGGCCACAGTCAAGGCAGCCCGCCGCAATTTCCTTCGCCATCGAGACGAAAGGCGTGATGCCGGAACCGCCGGCCAGGGCGACGACATTGTGTGCGTCCCGAAGCGGTTCATAATAGAACTGACCGAAGGGCATGGCCGCTGAAAGGACGTCGCCCTCCTTCACTTCGCCGAAGAAGTAGTCCGGGACAAAATATGACACGTTCCGGCGGATCGTAATCTCCACAAACGGCTTATCGCCTGCCGCCTCATACGGCGCTGAAGAGATCGAGTAAGCACGGGTGAGCGTGCTGCTGCCGATCGTCAGATAGAAATTGATATACTGTCCTGCCTGGAACGGCGGAATATGACCGTTTTCCGGCTCCAGCCGGAAGGTTCTTGAAGTCGGCGACGCGGGACGGATCTGTGTCACCACGAAATTCTGTCTGCCCGGATGAAGCGCATCAGCCAGCTCCCGGATCTGATCCTGCGGGTGCGGAGTCGTCTCGGCGCTCTGAATCATCTCTCTGCGCATAGCGGTGATGCGGGAGGCGCCGCCCACATCCTTTAAGAATCCTTTTACCTTAATACTCATGACGCTGCGCCCTCCTTTACTGCATCCGCTGCTGCGGCATGTCCCTGATACGCTTCCATCTGTCCGCGCTTTTCAAGATCTTCAAAGATCGCCTTCGCCGCTGCCCGTCCGTTGGTCACCGCAGGGCCCATGCCGTTGCCGGAAATCGCATGCGCACCGGCAAACTCCAGTCCCTGAATAAAGTGATCCTCTTCCTTCATCTGCAGACGCGCGACGGCATGGTCATCGATGCTGTGGGAGTATCCGTAGATACTGCCCTTCCAGGCGCCGACATAATGTGCGATCGTCATGGGTGTGGAGACCTCGATCTCCATGATCCTGTCGCGGATCCGGATGCCGGTGATCTTCTCGTAATTGTCGATCATCTCCGAAGCGAGCCGTCTCTTTAAGGCGAAGTAATCCTCTTCCTTCACATTCAGGAAGGGATCTGCCAACGGCAGCGCCGTGATGGAGAACTGCGTGACGCCCTCCGGCGCGCAGCCCGGATTGGCCAGGTTCAGGCAGATGGAGGTCAAATAGTGATAAGGGCCGAGTATGTGATAATTTTCCCAGATCTGGTCCGTATCCATGGTGTCGCCCGAGAAGATGTTGTAATCCTTGATGCCGATTTCCTCCGGCGTGCCCTCCAGCATCAGCATGACCGATACTGTCGCGACGGAAAGTCTGCGGCCGTTGACCATCTTAATGGCGCCCTCCGGCACCTCGGAAAGCGGCTCGATCATCTGTGTGTAGACCCGGTTCGGGTACGCGCCGCTGACCACATAGTCGCAGGCGATCTCATCGCCGCGCGCGGTGCGCACGCCCGTGACCTTGCCGTCCTTCACCAGGATCTTCTCCACTTCCTGGCAGAACTCAATCTGTGCGCCGTTTTCCTCAGCCTTTCTCTGCAGCTTCATGCTCATCTCATGAGAGAAGTTCCGGCAGACATAGCTGCCGCCGCGGAAATAATCCGCCATCAGGAAGGCATAAATAGTGAACGGAAGCGTCGACATCGGGTTGCCGACATAGATCCACTACGCTGTCAGAATCTCCT
>JAFTFP010000061.1 GCA_017449485.1 Lachnospiraceae bacterium | reverse complement strand
TCATCTTAATCAGCTGCTCCTCGGAAAGCGCTTTTACACGCGGATCCACCTCTTCCGTATCCGCGGATGCGCAGTAATTGACCGTTTCAGTCACAATAGCTGCGGGATCCAGTACAAGGACCGGAATATCCCCCGGCACTTCCCATTTCACGGCCGGTGCCTTATAGTCGTCAAAATCCGGCTTGCCCAGTACATTGGAAACCTGAAGAGAAGTGATTAATCCCGGGATTCTTACCACTGCACAGACCTCTGTGTCCCGGCTGCTTGTGCCGACGCGCAGCAGATAATCGCCTGCCTCCAGAATGTATGCCGCTGTCTCCGGATCGTACGGTGCAATGTCCCGCAGGGAGAAAGAAATCCGTACGGTCTCCTGCTCACCGGGGGCAAGAAGCGCAGTCTTCTTAAAGCCCGCAAGGACTTGATAAGGCTCATCCAGCTTCCCGGCAGGAATAGAAACATAGACCTGTACCACCTCACGGCCGGCTAAGCGGCCGGTATTGGTGACGGGCACCGTAACCGTGATCTGCTCTCCGGAAAGATCCGCTGCGGCGCTGCCCAGCGCAAAGCTTGTGTAGGAAAGTCCATAGCCGAAGGGGAACGCGGGCGCTTTTCCGACTGTGTCAAAATAGCGGTAGCCCACATAGATTCCTTCCCGATAGCGGGTGTCGTCCTTTCCGCCAAAATCAATCATATCCGGATAATCCTTCCAGGCCGCCCAGGTGGTGGTCAGTTTTCCGGAAGGGTTCTGACGGCCCAGGAGAATGTCTGCCAGAATGCGGCCGGTCTCGGTCCCGAGCTGCGAGAGCAGCAGGATATTCTGCACACCGGCGACCGGACTTAAGTCCACAACGCCGCCCACATTAAGAACCAGCATGAACTTCTCATATTTCTCACTGCAGGCAAGAATATCTCTGATTTCCGTTTCCGACAGCAGAATGCTTCCGCTGACGGGATCCCGGTCCGCGCCTTCGCCGGAAATGCGGGACAGCACATAGATCGCCGTATCGCCCTCTCCGGAGAGGGGCAGATTGTATTCCGGCTCATCCGGCGTGCGCCCCATAATGATCATCATGACGTTCTGGTGACGCTGCTTCGCCTCCGCCTTCATCGCTTTCATAAATGCGGCCTTCGCGTCGGATTTTGCCCCGTCATATCCGTCCATCCAGGCTCCTGTCGTCACAGTAAAGCCGGCCTCCGAAAGGCCCTGTTCGATGGTTGCGGAATATCTGGAATTCACTTCGCCCGAGCCGGTACCTCCCTTGATGGTGTTCCGCGCACCGCTTCCATAAACAGCAATTGCGCAGGGGCCTTCCAGCGGAAATGTTCCGTCGTTCTTCAGCAGGACGGTGCATTCCGCGCCGTGACTGCGGACAAATTCACTGTGTTGTCTCTCGTAATCGTTCATCTGCATTCTGCTCTTCCTCTCTTCCGGGGTTTCTCCCGAATTTTACCAGTTATCTTTCTTCTGCGAAAGACTGAATCCTTCTGAATAGCTCAGGGGAATGAAGCAGGGGTGCTCCTTTCCGAAGGTGTTCGGATAATGAAGAACCAGCTGGTATTCTCCCTTCATGTCCCTGAAAATCATTCCATGGCCGCCGTCATGATCATAGAGCAGTTTCTCTTCACATTTCCATTTTCCGTCCAGCTCATCTGTATCCGAATGTGCGATCGCTTCGACGTATCCGGTGGCTGCATTTGTTGACCAGAGCATATGCAGCCGCTCGTCCTCCGTGCGGATCAGAAACGGACCATCTGTCACATAGTTCCGAAACAGATATTTCTTAGCATAAGGCTTCGCAGAGGACGCGGCAAAAAGCTTTATCGGTTCCCCGATACGCTGTCTCAGATCGTCGGACAGTCGGACCGCGCAGATGGTCCCGTCATGAATCTGCCGCCATTCATGGCAGAACACCATATACGGAACGCCGGATTTTGCGATATACAGCGTACCGTCCAGACAGCGCCATCCGTCCGGTGTGACATACTTGTCAGACCACATGGTGAACGGGCCCAGCGGTGAATCAGACTTCAGAACGGCCGTTCCCAGTTTTTCAGGTCTGTACCCGTATACACATCAAAGCCGTACGCCTGTCCCCGGAAGGCGGTCTCGCTCCGGGTTCCATACAGATAATACTTTCCGTCATGCACAAGATTGAATGGATCTCTGATTCTGATTTCTTCTGTCTTCAATTCTTTTCCCCATATAACAACTGCTTACTTCTGCTCTGTCTGCGCGCGCAGGAGCACCATCTCAAGAACCCTGCCTGCACAGCGCTGAAGCTGTGCCAGGGTCAGTTCCTTTCCGACAGCGCCGATAATGGCGTCCACATCTTCCTGGGATCCCGGCATGGTCAGGTCATTGCCCGCCTTCACGCACAGTGCCGCGTTGGAACAACCGTATTTGAAGCCATCTCTTGCCTCAGTAGTGCCCCAGTCAGTCATGACAAGGCCCCTGAAGCCCCACTCACAGCGCAGGATATCCGTCAGAAGTTCCGGATGGTTCGCCGCGTGAATGCCGTTGACCAGGTTGTAGGAGGTCATCAGGGACAGCGGCTGCGAAGTCCGGATGGCAATTTCGAAACCCTTGAGATAGATCTCTCTTAAGGCGCGCTCTGTGCAGTGAGAGTTGGAATGTGCACGGTTGTCCTCCTGATTGTTCAGGGCAAAATGCTTGATCGTGGTGCCGCGTCCCGGATGACGCTGAACGCCCCGGGTGTCGGCGGCGGCACACACTCCGGAAACCAGCGGATCCTCCGAATAGTATTCAAAATTCCGGCCGCAGAGCGGATTGCGGTGAATATTCATACCGGGAGCAAGCCACAATGTGACGCCCAGCTCTTCCATCTCGGCGCCGACAAGATCGCCGGCCTCTTCGATGGCAGCGGGATTCCAGGTCTGTGCCAGCAGCGTGGCGATCGGAATCGCCGTGCAGTACTGATAATGATCGACGGCATTCTCAGGCCGCTCAGCCTGCGGAACACCAAGCAGGTCGAAAAGATTGCCGAAAGCAGATTCTCCAAGACCCGGAATCACATTGCCCTGCCCGTCCGAGACAAAAGATTTGGACAGGCGCAGTCCGGCAGGTCCGTCCGCCAGGACCACATTCGTGATGCCGCGGCTTTCCGCCAGGTCAGAATTGGTGTCGCCCGCTGCGCCGGGAACAGAATTGGAAGCCGCGCCCACCGTGGAAATACCGCCGAAGCCGCCTCTGGAAGCGCCGACTGTCAGCGCGGCAAGCTCCGGGACAGAAAGCTGCGCCGTCAGATCATCCAGAGAAGCCTTTCCGTTCAGGACGTCCGCGAGCGTGACGGTATCTGCTCTGTCGGTGTGCAGTTCCTCTGATTTTACTGTATAGTCTGCGGTCCTGGTGGGAATGGTAGAGGGAATGATCTCCAGCTTCGGCGCAGCAGCCTTTTCTGCTTTCTCAGAGAGATAGCTGTAGAAATTTTCCGGCTGCGCATGCAGGACATTGATTTCAATATCAGGTCGGACCTTGTTCTGCAGCTGCTGTGTAACAATCGTCTCATCCAGTTCCAGCACAGCAGCAATGTGCGTGTCGCGGGAATGGGTTCCGACACGAACATAGTAGCTTCCCTTCTCCAGCAGATATGCAGCCTGTTCTTCGTCATAAGAGGCAAGGTCACGGAGGGAAAACACCACAGTCACTGTCTCCTCCTGTCCCGGCTTAAGCTCGCCTGTCGCAGCGAATCCCGCCAGCACCTGATAAGGCTTGTCGAGCTTTCCCTGGGGCTGAGAGACATAGACCTGTACGACCTCGCGGCCGGAGTACTGATCTCCGATGTTTTTCACACAGACACTTACCTGAATCTCCTCGCCGTGAATCTGCGTCCGGACGACATTCAGGTCAAAATCTGTGTAAGTCCGGCCAAAGCCGAATGGATATGCAGGCTGAATATTGAAGCTGTCAAAATAACGGTACCCGACATAGATTCCTTCCCGATAGACGTAATCATCCAAGTTGCCGCTCAGATAGCTGAAGGAATCCGCACAGGGATAATCGGAATAGTTCTGTGCCCAGGTGGTTGTCAGATGGCCCCCGGGCGTCACCTTTCCGGTCAGAACGTCTGCAGCAGAAAGGCCGCCTGCGCAGCCCGGCTGGCTCATGAGCAGAATCGCATCGATCCCTTTCTGTTCGCGCAGAAACTTCGTATCAATGACGCCGCCCACATTCAGAATGACAACCGTATGGTCATAATTCGCAGTCAGCACCTTCAGGTTCTCCATCTCCCGCTCCGACAGTTCATAGTCGCCGCCGCTGAGCTTACGATCTGCTCCTTCACCCGAAGTGCGTGCAATGACGTACAATGCCAGGTCCTTCTGCGTTCCGTTCATATCTTCCGGAATGATGACCGGCACATCCGGATCGCGGAACGGGTTCTCCAGCGCCCAGTTGACGCCTTCCCAGCCCTTCTCCTGCAGAACCGCCTGAAACTGTGCCATGTACTGCGCGCCGTTTTCTGTGCAGGCGGCGTCAAAACGATCCAGCCAGTCCTTGGTCGAGATCGTAAAGCCTGTATCCTCCAGGCCCTGCTCAATATTCACAACCGTGCGGGAATTGACATCCCCGGAGCCGGTGCCGCCTTTTACCATATGCCGGACGCCGTTTCCGTATACCGCCAGCGCTCTGCCGTCCGCTTTCAGAGGAAGAATACCATTGTTCTCAAGAAGAACCATTCCCTCTGCGGCGATCCGCCGGACTATCTCCATATTCTGTGTCTCCCGACGGCTGACCTCCGGGCTGGTGGGTGCGTAAATTCTGGCCATAATAAAACCTCCTCTGCTGAGTCTGAATCTGATTTTCCAGTGTTCAGCCTCATGATAGCAAAAGGAGGGGGCGAGATTATATAAATGATGTGCCAATTCTGTTACTGATGTGAGAAGTGAATCCTCCGGCAGATCACCATCAGCGATTCGCCTTCCGATAAGCATTGGGCGTCATCCCGTACCAGTTCTGAAAACAGGAGCCGAAGTAGCTCTGGGATGAAAAGCCGAAATACTGTGCGATTTCGGAGATCGAATAATCCGAGTACTGCAGCATCTGTGCCGCATGGCGGCATTTCTCCTTCTGGATATACTGCTGTACAGTGATCCCCTCCGCCTGATGGAACAGTCTGGACAGGTAAGTACGGCTCACGCCGATGGCTGGTGCAATATCTCCGACCTGGAGATTTTTCCGAAGGTTTTTCTCAATATATTC
>JAFTFP010000060.1 GCA_017449485.1 Lachnospiraceae bacterium | reverse complement strand
TCTGAAGAAAATCTTCGTGGATGTGCTGGGTATAGGCCCGGTGAAACGGCATGGTCAGCAGCACAGGCGTCACATCCTTTTCCCGGCAGAAGGCAATCAGGTCCTTCAGCTGCTGCTCCCGCTCCGGCAGGAAGAAATCCGTCTTGTTCTCAAAATGCCGCACAAACCGGTCCCAGCCGACCTGCTCAAACTCATCAAAAACCTGTGCGTCCTGCGCAGCTTCCGTGCTTTCTGCAGCTTCCGCCGTCTCTTCGTTTTCCGCCGCCAGCACATGGAGCGGACGCCACGCCTCCTCCGCCGCTTCGTCGGCCTTCTTCTGCTCAATCAGGTGCGAAGGCACCAGCAGCAGCTTATAGCCGCCGCTTAAAACCGGCAGCCGGTGCGTCGTCAGATCCACAAACCAGTCATAGTCGGGAATATATTCCGGATCCACAAACTGATAATAGCGCGTTGCCCGGCCCTCCCGCTCTACTTCCGTCACCGTCTCATCATTGAACGAGAAATAGGAAATCGGGATCAACATCACGCCGCCCGGCGCCAGGCCCTCCTGAAACTGCTGCAGCACCGCGAGATCCTGATCAAACATCTGGCTGGGCAGTGCAAAATTAAAGCACCGCAGCCCCTGCGCCTCCAGATCGGCATAATTGATGCCGTAGGCGCCGTGGGAGCTGCCCACATTGGAGAGATACGAAGGCTCGTAGCCCTCTCCGATCCAGCCGAATTTGTCCAGCTCATGATACCGGTTCTGCCCGTCCAGCAGATAAAACCAGTTCAGAAACAGCAGCACCAGCAGGGCGGCAAGGCACACCGCACCTGCCTTCAGCAGCGTTCTGCCCAGCCGGATATTCCGCCGGACACGCCCGGTCCGTATGAAATTGGCATTACCTTGTTCTCTTCGCATTTTGCCTGAATAGTTCTGTCAAAATCCGGCTCTGGCCTGGTCAGAAGCCGCCGTAAATAAACTCCGCCGTCACGCCCTTCTGGGAGAACAGCAGGATGCCGACCAGCAGCAGCACATAGCCCGTATACCGCACAAGGGGCCGCTGCGCCGATACCAGCTCCACAATATCAGTCTTCTTCATAAAGGAGACAAAATCCGAGATGATCAGAATCACGACCGGAATGCAGATCCAGACCATCTGCATATACGGCATGTCCAGACAGATCACAAACGTCTTGAGGTACTGGACCGGATCCTCGATCCCGGTGAAAGTGCCCTTCATGAAGGTCAGTGCGGTTTTCATGGAATCAGCCCGGAAGAACAGCCACGCGAAGCTGATCAAACTGAAGGTCAGGATGGTCCTCAGAATCCGGACGGGCCGGCTGTAGTCCTCATTCACCTTCTTCGGGCCGTGGGTCCGCGTAACCAGCACGTCTGCGCTCTGATACAGGCCGTGGAGCAGGCCCCAGAACAGGAAAGTCCAGGAGGCACCGTGCCACAGGCCGCTGACCAGCATGACGATCAGCGTATTGCGGATCCGCTTCGGAATGCCGAAGTGGCTGCCGCCCAGCGGGATATACAGATAGTCCCTGAACCAGCTGGAAAGGGAAATATGCCAGCGGTTCCAGAATTCCCGCACATTCTGGGACAGATAGGGTGTGTTGAAGTTCTGCACCAGATCAATGCCGAACAGCTGTGCCGTGCCGACCGCGATGTCCGAGTAGCCCGAGAAGTCACAGTACAGCTCGATGGTGTACATCAGTACGGTCACGGGAAAAATCAGACCGATATAGATATCCGGCTGATCAAAAATCTTGTTGACAGTCAGCGCCAGCACGTCCGCGATCGCCAGCTTCTTGAAATAGCCCCAGGCCATGCGCTTGAGGCCCATGGAAACCTGCCTGGCGGTCGCCTTTCTCAGCCGGCGGTACTGCGGCAGTAATTGATCGCCCCGCCCGATCGGACCGGAAACCAGCTGCGGAAAAAAGGATGCAAAAAGCAGGAACCGCCCCAGATGCCACTCAGCACGGTATTTGCCCCGGCTGACATCCAGGATGTAGCCCAGCACCTGCAGCGTGTAGAAGGAGATGCCGATCGGAATAAAAAGCTGCGGCACAGGGATCTGCAGAAGGCTTTCCCCGTGCGGTGTCAGATGATACAGAAGCGCATTCAGATTCTCTGTGATAAATCCCAGATATTTGAAAATCACAAGACCCGCCAGCAGTTCGACTGCCGCGGCGGCGGTCAGGCGTCTGCGCGCCCGCTCGGTTTTCGCCGTGTCAATCAGAATGCCGAAGCCGTACGCAAACAGGCTCTGGATCAGCAGAACCAGCAGAAAGCGGATATCCAGCTGTGCACAGAACCAATAGCTGACCGCGAGAAGAAGCGCCCAGCGATACCGGATCGGCACAATCCGGTACAGGATGAAAACAACCGGTATGAAGATGGCGTACGTGAGATTGTTAAAAAGCATATCAAGTTATTCTATCATAATTTGCTGTCTTTGTACCGTTTTGTCAGTGCGCGGACAAACAGGAGGATCAGCAGCACAGACACCAGTGCCATCAGAACCAGATAGCCGGCAGAGGCACCCTGCAGGCCGCCGGTCCGCACCATGCCCGGAATCAGAAATACAGAAACCGCTGCCGCCAGGAGGTAGACAAGCGGAATCAGCTTCTGAGCGCGGACGATGGTCAGCATCGCCGTCAGGAAGCCGTTCAATGCCAGGAAGGCGCCGCCGGTCAGAAGCAGCATCAGCGCCGGCCGAAGGCCTGTAAGATCTGCCGAGTACAGAAGACCCAGCACCGGAATGCCCAGCACATAGCCGCCCGCCAGCACAGCCGCAGTGATCAGACCCAGCCCTGCCAGCACCCTTCCGAACAGACGCAGGAAGGGATCCTTCCCGGGATCTGCCGGCTTCTGCTCCCAGGCCAGCGTCATCTTCACCAGCAGCGGCTGATACAGGAACTGATTCAGCAGCTGAATGACAAAAACCGGCATCGCGATAAACGTGTACTGTGCCTGGGCGATCTCGTCCATCTGCGCGTCGATCGCATATTTCGGTGCATTGATCAGATAAAAGGAAAGACAGTTGGCGGCGCAGACCGGAAAGCATGCGCGGGTCAGCGAAATCAGGCTGTTCCCTGCTGTGCCCGCCGGATCCCGCAGATACAGCGGCTCCTTCCAGCAGAAGCAGAAAACCGCCACCGTCAGCAGTGCCGCGCCCGCGGCGGCAAGGGTCGGAGTAAGAAGTGCTCCGCTCACCTTCAGCAGCGCGCACAGCACGAAGAGGCTGATCAGGAGCCGCGCAAGGATCATTTTGCCCGCCAGATCCAGGCGTCCCCGCTGCTGCAGGCGCCCTGCTGCCGCGTCCTCGATGCAGTCCACCGCCTTTAACAGACACATCGCAAACACAACGCCGGCCTTGTAGGGTGTATAGCCCGTTCCCGTCTTATACAGGACATAGATGCCGGCGCCGGCCAGCATCAGTGCGGTCGTAATCGCCCGGTGCATCAGATACGTTCTGCAGCCATACCGCTGCTTCTGATCAGACACCTGGACATTCCGCACGCCGAAGTTTCCGAAATTCATGAACAGATTGCCGGTCGCGAATGCAATCGAAAATAACCCGGCTGCCTCCATTCCCAGCACCCGGGTTATCACCATCAGGATCAGGACCGATTGTCCCGCGTTCAGGATTCCTGCGGCGGAATTCCAGAAATAATCTTTCGCTTCCTGCGTTTTCGTCTGCTTCTTCCTCCCGCGCAATGTCAGTCTCAGTCGCCGGAATTGCGGTCCGACAGAACCCGCTCCAGCACCTTGTCATGAGCCAGCTTTTCGAAGCCGTCGTCCAGCGGCATCAGCTGCGCCCGTCCGTATCTGCGCTCCAGCGCACTTCTTAAGATCTCATCACACAGTTCCGGATTCTTGGGCAGAATCGGCCCGTGGCTGTAGGACCCGAACACGTTCTTATAGCGCACGCCCTCGGTCTTGTCCTCTCCATTGTTGCCATAGCCCTTCAGAATCGTGCCCAGCGGCTTGACGCCCGGACCCAGATAGGTCCGGCCGCTGTGGTTCTCAAAGCCCACCACCGTGCTCCCGCCGGACTCCTCGCCCAGCTTGAAGGCATAGTTGTCGATCATCCGGATTTTGCCGCCCACCGTATAGAAATCGATGGCGCCGAGAAACTCGCATTTCACGCCCTCGTAGGTCTCATAGTAATGCCCCAGCATCTGGTAGCCGCCGCAGATGCACAGGAAGGTCTTCCCGTCCTCAATCGCGGCGCGGATCTCAGCCGCCTTGCCCGATTTCAGGTCCTCCAGCAGCACTTCCTGTTCAAAATCCTGCCCGCCGCCGATGAAAAACAGATCAAAGGCGGACAGATCCGTCCGGTCTCCGATTTTCACCTGAGTGATTTCGCAGTCGATATTTCTCCATAAGAGGCGCTGCTGCAGGCAGCGGATATTGCCGCGGTCTCCGTAGAGATTGAGCACCTCCGGATATAGATGACAGATTCGAAGCTGTTCCATGTATTTCTCCTGTTTCCGGCGTTATTTCCAGAAAGCCTTCTTGCCGGTCGCCTGGCTGAGCAGTCCGCGCAGCTCCAGCATGGACGTGTAGTTGGGCATGGCAAAAACCGGCCTCTTGCTGCTGCGCATCTTTTCGAGCATAGAGGCAAAATCCGGCACGAGCTCGATGCGCTCCTCCGGAATCCCCGCGTACTTGAGCCGCAGCTGCAGATCCTCAGCCCGGTCTCCGCACACCAGAACCTGTTTCAGATGCGGATCCTCCGAAAGCTTCTCATAATCCGCATCCCAGATCCACGAAATATCATGGCCGTCCGCCGTCCGGTCGTTCAGGCAGGCCGCCAGGGTATAATCCTGATTCAGCTGGGTCAGATAACTGATCGACTGACTGCAGCCGGCAGGGTTCTTCACCAGAATCATCTGCACGGGCACGCCGTCCAGGTCAAAATTCTCCATACGCCCGAAGCTGCTCTCCACATCAGAGAGGGCGTCGAAAACGATCTCCGGGTCCAGCTGCGTGCCGTATTTCTCGCGAAGCTGTCCGGCAAAGGCCGTAAAGGCACAGACGGCTGCCGCCGCATTATAGATATTGAAGACAGCGGGCAGACTGATCGAAGTGTCCCGCTCGCCCCCCGGCCATCTCATCCGGACCTGGGAGCCCGCAGCAGACAACGACGAAATCTGTGTCACGGCGACGTCCGCATCAAGCCGGCTGTAGCCGCATTTTGGACAATAGAAGCCGCCCAGGTGGGCATAGGTGTAATACTTGTATTCGTAAGCCGTACCGCAGCGGATGCAGTGCCGCGCGTCCGAGATCTCCGTCTCCTTCTGCTCGCCCACCGGCACGTCCAGTCCGAAGTAGCGGACCGGGTTCGGCACATCCAGCGAGATGGAGGAGGTCAGTGAACAGTCTGCGTTCAGGCACAGCGTCGTCTCCGGCACCGTCTTCACGCCGGTGCGCACCGCCTCGAGGGTGTGCATGACTTCGCCGTACCGGTCGAGCTGGTCACGGAACAGGTTCGTGACCGTGATCACCTCCGGGGAGAGCAGCGGCACCACCTGCCTGAGGGCGCCTTCATCGCACTCCACAACGGCATATTCCGTCTTCGGGCGGCCCAGCCAGTCGGCATTGCAGACAAACTCCGCCGTCACGCCGGAAAGCAGATTTGCGCCGGACTTGTTGGCAAGGCAGCGCACGCCGCTCCGGGTCAGTGCGTGCTCCAGCATCCGGCAGGTCGTGGTCTTGCCATTGGTGCCGGTGACCACCAGAATCTTCATTCCTCTGCTGACCGTCCGGAGCACCTCCGGATCAAATTTCATCGCCACCTTGCCGGGCAGCGCCGTGCCGCCCCGGTGCAGCAGTCTAAGCGTCCACCGCGCAGCCTTGCAGGCCGCCACGGCAGCGATCGTTCGGATCGTACTCATGAAACCTCCAGCCTTCTTACAGCCCGCCCCGCAGTGCGAGCACGAGCAGTGTAAACATATACAGGACCGGCTGATGAAGAAGGTAAATCAGCAGGGAATGCTTTCCCATCCAGTCCACCACGGAAATTCTCACGCCGAAAAGCCCGCTGTGCGCCTTCATCCACGGCTGCACGA